>JAJDNW010000004.1 GCA_022340465.1 Deltaproteobacteria bacterium
GGGAGGATCGGTACGCGGCCCACCCGGCGGTCGCGGCTGCACTTGATGTGGCACTCGGTGCTGTTTTCACAAGAACCCCTGTGCTCGCACATCAAGCTGGCGATGACGCTGAATTTGGGATGCCCGTGCAGTATGGCCCGGTGGTCCGACCGCAGGTAGACGCCTTTGTGCGCCGGGTATTCACTGGAAGCGGTGATGGCAGTGCACCGGGAATCGTCGAGGGCGCAGGGGTCGATGCACCCTTCGAGACTGTCCAGACTGCTGGTGGTCTGGGAAATGTAGACGGTGTCGCCCAGGCGATAGGAGACGTTGCCGAAAAACGAGTCCACCATTTGTTTGCCGACCGTCAGGCGGCCCACCTCGCAGATGGCGTCCACAACATCCCGCCGATGGTGAAAAGGCCCCGTCATCAAGGGCGGGTGGCTTTGCGCCCTTTGGAGGCAGCCGCTGTAATAGCGTTTGCCCTGCATGACGAGCGACTCGAGTTCCACGTCCCGGCGGCCGTTCTGGATATCGTCGAAAAAGTCTGCAAACGCCTTGACAAACAGCGAAAAGCAGACCGAGCTGAAAACGATGTAGGCCTGTTCGGGGCTGATCGTGCCATAAGTAACTATACCCTGACCGGGGACGATGGCGCATTTGCGTCGTTTGAGGGCCCGGATAAGATCGCCGGCGGACAGTTCGCGTACAACAGGCAGTTCATGGAGAAATGCCCTTGTTTCGCTGTCCTCGGGGAAAAGGGCCGCAGTATCCGGCGGCATGCGTGCCGCCAGGCGGTTGATCAGGGAAAAGTAGGGTTCCGATGGCCGCGCGAACAGGATGGCGCTGATGTCCAGGCCGAACACCACCTTCCTTAAAAGCGGCTGCAGCGTGTCCGGCCGGTTCCACGTCAGGTCGGCGCCCAGCCCACCGATCAGCGGTCCCGGCGGTGCCACCAGCCCCTGATCGACGAGTTTGCGGGCGTATTTGTTAATCAAGGGTTCCATTGCTCACTTCCTGCAACGGTTTTAGGTCCAGCTCCCTGCATTTCTCAGTGGTGGGCAGCCCGTCTTGGCTCAATCCCCTGATGCGGTAGTAGTCCGAGCGGGCCAGGGTGAAAGCCTCTCTGTCGAGCGGGGCGATGGTCACCCCCTCTATTTCCGAACCCGGGTCCTCGAAAAAACGGTTGGGGAGGTCATCGTCCACTGCGGTGAACCCGTTGGCGGCGTTCATGATGCGATCGCGGTAGTAGATGCGCTCCCCGATGCCGAGCAAGTCCTGCCCCGAGGCCTGGTACCCGGTCACGCCGTACAGCGCACGGGCATATTCTTCCAGGGTCGCGGCCAGAAAGATGAATTTGCAGGCGGTGAGAGAGTCCACCACTGCATTGAGATCTTCGGCTATTTTGATGATTCGCGCCTTGCCGCTGAAACTGAAGCGGTCGGTGGCCACCGGTTTGCGCAGGATTTCGTGGGAAATGGGGTAGGCCCGCAGGTGGCACCCTCCGCGCGAGGAAAGGGCGTATCCGAGGGCCATGCCACAGGCGCCGCGGGGGTCGTAGGCCGGCAGTTCGAGTTGTTTGACCGACATGGAAACGTCAGGCCGCCCGGCTTCGGCGGCGTAACGGCTGGAACCTTCCTTCAGCCGTCGTCCGATTCCCCTGCTGTAGGCGATCTCTTGCAGCAGTTGGACAATGGCGTGCTTTTCCAGACGGCCGCCCCCAAGTTCGGCATGGCATGCCAGGGTAGCGCCCGCGGATATGGTGTCCATGCCCAGATCGTTGCACAGCCGGTTGGCTTCCATGACCACGTGCATGTCGTCGTTGGTCAGGAGGGCGTGAAAGTGGCTCATGGTTTCGTATTCGGGCAGCGCATTACCGTGGTCGTCCCGTTTTTTACACCGGATGTGGCAGCCGGCGCACCCGGTTTTATGGGCGCCAAAGGTTTGGCGGTATTGAAAGGCGTTGCATTTTTCCGCTTGCGGAAAACGGGTTCGGCGAAAATTGTCCGTGGGCATCATGGCGCGGGTGTGGATCAGGTCGAACAGGGCAGCCGTTCCGTAATGGGCGATGCCCAGGTCTCCCATCAAAAAGGGAGCCCCGGACGCCAGGCGGTAGATCTCTTCCCGCGCTCCGGAAAGCTCTTGGGGGTCATAGATGGAAACACGCCCGCTCCCGGATATCCGCAGGTAGCTCAATTTTTTGGCGGCCATGACCATGCCGAGGCCACCCCGTCCGGCGGCAAAATGACGGTCGACCATGATGTTGGCGAATCGGACGCCGTTCTCCGCCGCCGGCCCGACCAGAGCGCAGGCCCCCTTCGCCTGCAGGCGCTGAAAGCGTTCGCCGGTTGGTCGCTGAAAGAACCTTTCCGCATCCTCAAAGCGGACGGACTGCTCCTCGATCGTGACGCCGACCCACTTTCCGGCCCGGCCGGTAATGACGACGGCATCGTATCCCGCGCGCTTTAGTTGAAACCCCAGGCCACCGCCCACGGAGCTGTCCATTACGGTCCCGGTGAGGGGCGACCGGGAGGCCACGACCGTGCGCCCGGAAGTGGGTGCCGGGGTGGCCACCAGCGGGCCTGCGGCGAAGATCAGGGGCATTTCCGGGTGATCCCAGGGTTTGGTCACGTGGGGCTGCAACACGTGGCCGGCTAGCCCTTTGCCGCCCAGCCACCGGTGGTAGGTGGATACCGGAGGACGCCGCACGGTTGCAAGTCCGCGCCCCAGGTCGATCTCCAGGATGTTGCCGGTCCAGCCAAACATGGTTTGCCTATATCCTATACAGGGCTAAAATGCAAAAAAATGTGCGGCGTGGCCGGAGGCCACATTACGCATTTACAAAAACGGCTGCAATGCGCTAAGTTATCCGCTAATCCAAACATAGATGTTAGCGGTCGGTGGCCTGGTTTCAGTTTTTATCATTAGGTCATTTGCTATTTAAATTTGTTTGGAATTTCGATATTGGGATTTAGGATTTATCTGTTTCAGAGATATCCAAGCAACAATCTTCCGGGTGAAACCAGTGCCGGGTTACGCGGGTCCTGGTTTCTACTTCGGACGAAAAACTGGAGAGGGGAGCCATGCCCAGAACACTGAAGCACACACCCCGCGAAGACGGATTCAGGATGCCGGGCGAGTTCGAACCACACCAGGGTTGCTGGATGCTCTGGCCGGAAAGGGGGGACACCTGGCGGCTGGGTGCCAGACCAGCCCAAAAGGCCTTTGCCGAGGTGGCCGCCGCCATTGCCGGGTTCGAACCGGTGACGGTGGGGGTATCGCACGCGCAGTACGAGAACGCCCGCTTTATGCTTCCCGACGATGTCCGCTTGGTGGAACTGTCCAGCGACGATGCCTGGATGAGGGATGTGGGGCCGACCTTTGTCGTCGATCAGGCCGGGGGGCTGCATGGCGTCGATTGGCGATTCAACGCGTGGGGCGGCCTGAAAGGGGGGCTCTATTTCCCCTGGGACCGTGACGACCACGTCGCCGCCAAGGTTCTTGAAGTGGAAAGAACCGACCGCTACCGCGCACCCCTGGTGCTCGAAGGCGGCTCCATTCACGTGGACGGCCAGGGCACGCTCCTGACCACCAGGGAGTGCCTGCTGAACCCGAACCGCAACCCGGATCTGGACCAGGCGGACATCGAAGCCCTTCTCTCGGCGTACCTGAATGTCGAAAAAATCATCTGGCTGGAAAAAGGCGTGTACCTGGACGAGACGGACGGTCACGTGGACAACCTGTGCTGCTTTACCCGGCCCGGAGAGGTTCTGCTGAGCTGGTGCGAGGATCCGGGAGACCCCCAGCATGCCGTTTCCAGGGAGGCCTGCGACGTTCTGTCCAACAGCAGGGACGCACGGGGCCGAAAATTGAAAATTCATAAAATTCATCAACCGGGGCCGCTTTTTTTGACCACGGAGGAGGCACAGGGCATCGACCGCAGCGACACCGCCCAACCCAGAAAGGGCGGCGACCGCCTGGCCGGGTCCTATGTCAACTTTTACCTTGCCAACGGGGGCGTCGTCGCTCCCCTGTTCGACGATTTTCATGACGAAGCCGCCATGGAAATCCTGGCGCGGCTTTTCCCGCGGCGCAGGATCGTAGGCATCCCCACCAGAGAAATTCTTCTGGGTGGCGGCAATATTCACTGCATCACCCAACAGCAGCCCGGAGCCCAAAGACCGGGCCGATAAAAAGGAGGTTCGTATGGCGATCATTAAAACGCAAACACCCGAAACAGCCCAGGGCGAGGCCAAGGAGATACTGGATACGGTACAAGGCATGCTGAAGACGATCCCCGCCCCACTGGAACTGGCCAGCGCCAGTCCCTGGATGCTCAGGAACGCCTGGGATTCGGTGAAGCACTTTTCTCAGCATCCCAACCTGGGATTCGGCCTTTTGTCATCCATCCGCTACCTGGCGGCAGTGCATGCGGGTTTTGCCTTCTGTACCGGCTTCAACAAGAACTTTCTGCAGCTGCAGGGCATGACGGAGGAGGAGATCGAGAACATGGCGGCGGACCCGTCCAAGTCACCGCTAGAGGACAAGGACCGGGCTCTGCTGACGTTTGTCATGAAGGCCCTCAAGACGCCGGATTCGGTCAGGGAGGAAGACATGGACGCATTGCGCGAGCTGGGATGGGATGACGGCGATATCCTCGAGGCCACGGCGCACGGCGCAAACATGCTGAGTTCCAGCATACTGCTGAAAACCTTCAAGATGGATGTGACCTGTTGAAAATAAAGCGAACGACCGTTATCGCCTGCGCCGTGCTGGCGCTCGATCTGAAAAAACTGGCGGAAGAACAGGGAATCGATCTGGGTACCCATTTTCTCCAGGCCGGGCTGCACGAAAACCCCGACCTCCTGCGGCAGAAACTGCAGGCTGCCATCGACGAGGTTTCCGGCAGCGGAAAGTGCGATCGCATTGTCATCGGCTATGGCGTCTGCGGCCGGGGAACCGTGGGGATCCGCGCGCGGAACATCCCGTTGGCCATCCCCAGGGTGCACGACTGCATCGCTCTTTTCCTGGGGGGGGACCGTGCCTATAGACGCCAGTTCAAGAAGTATCCGGGAACGTATTACATCTCGGCCGGGTGGTACGAGGAGAAAACCGAACCCCTTTCCCAGAGAGAAGGATCGGCCTTCTATGGAGACAGACGGCTGCAGTACGATGAACTCGTGGAAGCCTACGGCAAGGACGCGGCGGACGAGACGTTCCGCTTTCTGAACACCTGGAAGGGCAACTATCAGCGGGCGGCCTACATCGAAACCGGGTCGGGTTCATCTGCAACGTACGAGGATTATGCGCGGGAGATGGCCGCCGCTTACGGGTGGGAATTCGAGAAGCTGAAGGGCGACCGGGTGTTGCTGGAAAAACTGCTGACTACCGCAGAGACTACGGATGAGGTTCTGGTGGTGCCGCCGGAGCACGTGATCGTATTCGATGCCGTCGAATCCACGCTGTCGGCCAATCCCGTATGGTCGCAACATGCCGAACAGGATGCAGGCCCCCGCATTACGGTGGTCGGCGATGACCACGCACTCCAAAACAGGCGAGCGGAAACGGTCATCGGGCTGGGGATCGATGCCGGCGGAACCTACACCGACACGGTGATTTACGACCTCAAGGAGCGCGTCACCCTTTGTAAGAGCAAAAGCCTGACCACCAAGTGGGATTTTACGAAAGGGATCGGCGCAGCGTTGAAAAAGCTCGACCAGCGGTTGCTCGCCAGGGTCGAACTGGTGGCCCTCTCGACCACTTTGGCCACCAATGCGATCGTGGAAAAAGAGGGGCAGAAGGTGGGCATGGTGCTGATGCCGCCCTACGGGCGGTTGGAAAGAGACGAAATCCCCTATGCCCCCAAGATGGTCGTCAAGGGACAGCTTGAAATCAACGGCAAAGAGATGGAACCCGTGGACGAGGAAGAGGTCGCCGGACTGGCTCGCAAAATGGTCCGGGAGGAAGGCGTCAAAGCGTTTGCGGTATCCGGATACGCCGGTGCCATCAATCCCGAGCACGAGCTGACGGTCAAACGTGTCCTGGTCCGGGAAACGGGCCTTACGGTTACCTGCGGGCACGAACTCTCACGCATCCTGAATTTCAAAACCCGCGCCAATACGGCCATGCTGAATGCCAGCATCATCCCCAAGCTGGCAGCTCTCATTTCCGATCTGGAGAAGGTGATCGCAAAACTGGGCATTGCCGCCCCCATCATGGTCGTCAAAGGTGACGGTACGCTGATGAGTTCCGACATGGCCAAGGACCGGCCGGTGGAGACCATATTGTCCGGCCCGGCGGCGAGTGTCGCCGGCGCCCGGTATTTGACGGGCCTCACGGATGCCATCGTGGTGGACATGGGGGGGACGACGACCGATACGGCAGTCCTTGTTGCCGGCAACGTGGGTGTTTCGGAATCCGGTTCCAACGTGGGCGGGCACAAGACCCATGTCAAGGCCCTGGATATCCGCACATCCGGACTGGGAGGCGACAGCCTGATAACCTTGGAGGAGGGCCGCTTTTTCATCGGTCCGAAACGGGTTGCCCCCATTGCCTGGCTGGGAAGCATGCACGCGGGGGTGCAAAGGGCCCTGGAGGTGGTCGACAACCAGTTGAGCCGGTATGCCGTTTCAACCAAGGAGCTGCAGATCCTGGCGATCACGGGCAATGTGAATGCCGTGGCGCTTAGCCCCATGGAGGAAAAGGTCATCGAGCTCCTGAAGAAAAGGCCGCATTCAATCGAGGAGCTGATCGACCGGACCGGTGCCCTCTTCGCCAATGCACTGAGGCTGCAGCGTCTGGAGGAGAACTACATCGTGCAGCGCTGCGGCTTGACGTTGACCGACCTGCTGCACGTCACCGGACGGTTTGTCCGCTGGGACGCGGAAGCGTCCCGGTACATCTGCGCGATGTTTTCGCGGTTGGCCAAGATGGAGGTTTCCGAGATGGCCGGGCGCCTTATTGACTTGGGGGTCGAACGCCTGACGCTGGAGATACTGAAAAGACAGCTGGACCAGGAGACGGAGGCCGATCAACTGGAAAGCTGCCCGGTGTGCGCGACCCTGGTCGACAACATGCTTTCGGGCGGCAACGACCACTACACCATGCGAATCCAATTGAAGCGTCCGGTTGTGGGCATCGGTGCGCCCATCCATTTCTTTTTACCCAGAATAACCGAAAATCTCGTCGCCGAAACCATTCTTCCCGAGAATGCGGATGTGGCCAACGCCATCGGCGCCATCACCAGCAACGTCCTGATAAAACACAATCTGCGCATTGTTCCGAACCATGAGGGGGGGTACCTGATCGACGGCCTGGCCGGTGTGCGCTATTTCGACAAATTTCCGGAAGCAGACGCGTTTGCCAGGGAAAAACTGGTTCAGATGGTGCGATCCAGGGCCCGGGCGGCCGGCACCAGTTCGCGGGAAGTAGAAATCAAGACCGTTGACAACATTACGACGGCGGCAGACGGCAAGAAAGTGTTCCTGAACCGATCCATCTATGCCAAGCTCACCGGCAGGCCCGATGCCGCCATGTTAATCGAGAGATGAGCTCATAGTTGACAGGTCATAGCGCATGGCACGCTATCAGCTATGAGCTATGCGCTTTTTCCCCTTGACGCCTGGTTCTTATTGAGTCATGCCGTTTACCTCAGGCTTTTGCAACGCTGAGCCTTATTGACAAAACCCTTGTTTTCTGACGGTTTCCAACGTATCGCACCTTCCCAGGTCACAGGCCTTCTTTAGATCCGAACAGGCCCAGTCCACTTCCCCCTTCTGAAGCCAGGCGACCCCCAGGGTGCTCAAGGCGGCAATGTTTTGCGGGTCCACCTTCAAGGCGGCATCACAGTCTTTGACGGCGCGGTCGAGTTCGCCCGTTTCCAACCACACCAGTGCCCGGATGTTGTAGGCACCGACATGGCGGGGGTCTATTTCCAGGATACGGGTGCAGTCGGCAATGGCCTGGTCATAGCGTCCCTGCCGGTAGCGGGCGATTCCCCGGTAGTAATAGGCGCTTACATGCTCCGGGTCGATAAGCAGCGCCCGGCTCAAGTCTCTTTCCGCCAGGGCCAGTTTTTCCTGTTTATAGAAGGCCAACCCGCTTTCATAGTAGGTTTCGGCGTTTCCCTCATCCACGGGCGCTTCTTTTTCACCGCTTTTTTCGGGCGGAAGTTGGGTGGCCAGCGGAATGTCGTATCGGCGGGAGCCGCGGGTGCATGTTGCCTTGCTGCCGTCGGCTGACAGGCCGACAACGGTCCGGTCCAGCACATCGGCACCGTCGACGGACCCCTGGTCGAACCGGATCAGCTCGCGGTACCCTTGGTCGTCCCCGTACCAGAGGGCGTTGGGCGTGGCGATGAGTTCACTTGTCGAATCGCAGACCATGACTTTGACATCGGCATTGGTCACGAAAAAATCGAAATTCTCCTTTTGCCGGAATGCGTCACCAAACGTTTTCGCATCGGTGACGGTGGGAAACAAGCCCGCTTTCAGGCGTATCCTGTCCGTTCCTTTGAGATTTACCTTGAGATAGTAGACCAGGTAACCACGGCTTTTCAGACGCTCGCAGATTGTCCGGCCTTTTTCCAGGCTGGAAATGGGAAGGGACATGAACTGGATGGAGTAGTATGTGTCCTGAGGAGGAAGCGTGTCGGCATGGACGGTCGTGGCGGACAACAGGGCGCAGGCCCAAATCATGATGATTGCCCTTTTCACGAGTCCCCCGCCAAACAGCTCTCTGCGGCCATTGCCGCCGCCTTATCATCGACGCCGGCGTCACGGTGCAGGATTGCCGGTGCCCGGATATCGTGTCTTTCGAAGGCTTCCAACACTCGCATGGTGACGTCGGACACGAGGGCCGCCTCCAGTTTGGTGTCCAGAACATAGACCTTGAGCCGCAAGCGGATGGCGATACAGGGGCTGATAACCACCTGTCTGACCCTGACAACCACCGGTTTCGGCAGGTAGACGTACCGGCTGGTGGCTGCAGCCTCCCTGACCAAGGATTGGGCCAGCACGATATCCTGGTCAACGCCGATGTGAAAGTCGACGACCACCTGCATGTCCAGATTGCCGTAATTGCCGCATGAAGTGATCTGGTTCAGGAACATGTTGTTGGGAATGGTGACCATGTTGTCATCTATGGTGCGAAGCTTGACCGAACGGAGGCCGATGGTGGCGATGTCGCCGTACTGGCCTCCGAAGCTGACCCGGTCGCCGACCTGGAAGGGCCTGTCGATCATGATCATACCGCCGGCAACGATGGACGCGACCAGGTCTTTCAGTGCAAATCCCATGGCCACGGCGGCGGTGCCGCCGAGGATGGCCAGCACTTCCTTGCTGACTCTAAGGCTTAACAGGGTGATGACCAGAATCGTGGCGATGTAGACAGCGAATTGAAAAAAGGCGCTCAGCTTTTGTAGCAGGAGGCGCCGCTCGGCAAAAAGGGCGCCCAGTCTATTCACCAGGCGATCAACGAAACGCAGCAGCATCCAAGAGCCCAGGATGATGAATGCGGAGATCAGGACACCGCTCCAGCGGATCATCCTGGCAATGGTCGAAATGGCCTCCAGCTCTTCAGAAACCTCGGCGGCCTGGGCCAAGGCCGGCCATGCTCCGAAGCTTGCCGCCAACAGGGAGATGGCGGCCACCAAGCAGATGAATTTTGTCATGATCAGCACTCCTTCTGAACTGAGCGTTACTGATTGCATGCATGGTTCAGGTTTCATATTTTGCGTACCAGCAAATTCTGCCTGGACAGGGTGCGCATGATGCTTCGAAACCACCGCCAGCTCAACCGGTAGTGGCCGCCCTCCTGCTCTATCCACCGGTGGTTGTAGGCCAGGTGTAGGGCGCCGTCCACTTCCATTTCCGGCAGTCTCAGGCTGTCGACGATTTCTGTTTTGCTGGCCATGCCGGACTGGGCGATGACCCGCAGGGTCAGCAGTACGGACATGTCGACCTCGTCCAGGTCTCCTGCGTCGGGGAGTTGCGGCAGCGTCACCCGAAATTTGCCATCCCGATCGACTCTGAGGGAATCCGCCCACAGATTCAGGGAGGCCACCGGGTTGCCGTCGGACGCGTTCCATAGAATGCGAAAAAAGCCAAACCGGTTGCGGTCTTCCATGGTTTTGTGTTCGTCGTCTTCGAACTGGCGTGGCAGGGCAAGTTCGCCGAAATCAGGTTCGATGCCCGCGTAGGCGGTCCGCAGGTCGACCAGTTCCCGGATTTGCCCTTCAGACCAGAGCGGCATCTTGATGACGCTGTCTATGAAGAGCTGGCTGTCCCTTACCCGTGAGATATACTGCCAGGCGGCCCAGTCCAGGGTCAAAAACCAGAAGGCCTCGGCCGTTACGGCCCTGTAAACGGCCGCCATCCGGTCCATATCTTTCTGACCGTAGAAAGCGGGCCGGGACAGCCGGTGGATGTCGTCGACGGCGATGATGCGGATCGATTTTTCCTGAATAGACCGGGAAATGGCATCGGGCGTCGCGTCGGAGGAATTCAGACCCAGCTTGCGGGCGAACGTTTCTTCGAAAGCGCTGAACCCCCCGGGCGGGCAGCTGAAACGCAACACGCCTTCCCCGAAACGATCGGCCAGTCTCCTGATAAGGAAGGATTTTCCCCCGCCGTGTTCGACGACGACGGCCGCCATGCCCTTGCGCCCTTTTTCCACCAGCCGCGTCATTTTCTCCAGCGTGTCCTGCCCAACCGATTCCACTGTGCCTCCATCGTCGTCAAACAGAAGACGCCGGATATCCTCCGAAACGGGATCGCCTTCTATTTTCTGCGGTTCGCGCTCGCTGACACGAATGGCTTCCAGGCGTGTCAGGTTGGCGATGAGATAGCGCCCGCCCTCGAAGGTCGTGACCAGCCGCAACACGAAACGGCGCATCCAAATTACAAACAGGTAGACGGCGCCCAGGGCAGCCCCGAGAAATCCGGGCAATCCTTTCTGGTTCTGGCATATCTTCTGCACAAAAGTCGTCGGTTGCTGAATCTCCTCCAGGCTCCGGTAAATTTCCGGGCGCCACCATCGTATCAGCAGAAAGGCAACCGGAATCGCCAGCAATTTTGCTAAAACCCACACCCATGCATAGATCGTCCCCTCGCCCGCGAGGACGCCCGTGATGCCCAGGCCCAACCCGACGACCAGCCCCCAGGCGGCGATGAGCCAGAATGAGCGCAACCGCAATTTGGCAGTTTCACTTCTCAAACCTGCCGCCCCCCGGGTGGACAAGGCATCGACAAGAAGGACCAAAAACCACGCCACCAGGACCAGCTGGGCATTCGTCCATACCAGGTCGTTGATAATGTGCCCCTTCGCCGTTCTTACAATGTTCAGCGACACGGAGAGAAGGAACCACCACTCCAGCGGACTGCGGACACGATTCAGATACCACAGGAGCTTGGCGGACCAGGTATGAGTCACGCGGCGGGGCTTGATGCCGAGAATGCTGGCGCGCAGGTTGGGAATTCCCTTTTTCGCCCAACGGCGCCACAAGTAGAAGATGAAGCAAGCGACAAACAGCTGCAGGAGGGCCAGCAATACGGGGATGGGTGCTTTTTTGATACTTCTGAACGATTGGCCGCCCTCCGCGGGCAGCAGGCGCAGCCGGATGCGAAGCATGAGCAGCAGGTAGTCGATCTCATCTTTGAAAGCCTGTACGCCCTCGATGCCGGTTCCCGTGACGGTTTGCCGCAGGGTAGGGGAAAGGGCCGGCAGCAGTGCGATGCGCAGCTTGTAAAGAACGACCAGGTCGGTGGAAAGCTGTTTTACCACCTGAAAGTTTCGGGAGCCGCTTCCCTCCGGCCGGTCGGTGGGCGGTCTGATTTTTGCTGGCTTCTTTTTCACTTCCCCCGTTTCAACAGGGGAATCGGAGGGACTTTTCGGCGATTCGGCTTCAGGGGCTCGCGCTTGGGATGTGTCCGAACCCGAGAGGAAGGTGTGCAGCTTTTCACGCGCACCCCTGAGAGCGACATCCAGTTCCAGGTAAAAATCGTCCGCATCTTTTGCCGTGAGCGTTCTTTTACGGAGGCCGAATGCCAGTTGCTGATAGCGGCCGACCCATTTTTGCGAAGAACTTAAAGAGAGCGGCATTTCTTCTGCAGCCGAAGGCTGTTCCACCGCCGGCCCTGTTATGGGCGGCTTGGCCTCACCGGCTGTGCTTCCTGCAAAAGCGGCAGCAGGTTTCCGTGACGGCACGGACCCGGTTTGCCCCGGGCTCGGCTGCGCGCAAACGCTCACCAATATCACCGTCGCGATTATGACAAAAAAACGGCTGCTGACGCGTTTCGAGAAAAACGCAACCGGCTCGAGCATCTTGCTCCTCCGCCTTCTGTGGTGGGTTCAATCCAATGAAAATAAATGGAAACAACCCACCCCTAAAATTTGAAACGCTCGACTTAGGTTATACAATCCTGCGAACGGTTCCACTGTATAGCATGAATCGAAAGGCATGGGAAACAGCTAATATTGAAATGGGCTGGGGGGCCCATTGGGTTAGCAGGTTCATCTTTGAACTAAACGAACTCAACAAATTCATTTCCGGGTAACCACGGGCCCAATTATTCTATGGCAACCGGCCGGGTCTTGTGTTAGCTATGAGGGCAGACCGGTAAAGGCGCTACCTCACGTTGGGGTTTACACAAATATTTCAGCGAGGATTTTTATGACCCAGAAAAAAGCGTATCTTCAGCCAACACCCATCATCGATTTCGACCATGAAAGCGTGCAGGCATTCGTGCGTGAGCATGCCGGCGGTTCGAGCAGCCCGACAGACCAGGCCGTGAATCTCTATTATGCCGTTCGGGACGGCATCCGCTACAACCCCTACAAATTCGAGCTGACCGTCGAAGCTCTCAAGGCGTCCACGACATTGGCCGAGGGTGAAGCATGGTGTGTTCCCAAAGCCGCTTTGCTGGCCGCCTGCTGTCGGGCAATGGGCATCCCGGCCCGTCTGGGATATGCCGATGTCCGCAACCACCTGTCCACCAAACGCATGCGGGAGCACATGCAAACCGACGTGTTCAGCTGGCACGGTTACACGACCATCTACCTCGAGGAAAAATGGGTCAAGGCGACCCCGGCCTTCAACGTGGAACTGTGCGAAAAATTCCGCTTGAGGACGCTCGATTTCGATGGCAAAAGCGACTCCATCTACCATCCCTTCGACCTGGACGGCAACCGGCACATGGACTACATCCTGTTCCGGGGGGAATACGACGATGTGCCCCTGCAAGAGATTCTGGAGACCTTCAAGGAAGTCCCCAGCACCGTAGGCTTTCAAGACGGGGATGCCGACTTCGAGGCGGATGTGGACAGGGAACAGGGCACTGGAAAATGAGGGTACTTTTTTGCCGTTTAAATAGGGTCCAAGAGGTAAAAAGCTCATAGCTCATAGGAGATAGCATGCCATGAGCCATGAGCTATGAGTTCATTCCTCCAAGATGAAATCCAGGTCATAGACGTCAGGGATCCCGAAGCGGTGGGGTCGCTGGTTGAACCGAGATAGCGAGCGCATTCCCTGCAGCTTGCTGCAGGGTAAGCGAGCGAATCATAATTGATAGAATTCCTTACGGTGAAGATTCCCCTTACGCTTGCTGCGGGGAATCTTTAAAAATATGGCGACAGATGGCTGAACATCAGCCAGGCAGAGCTGAGAGATCGACTTAAAGAAATTCCTGAAGGCAAGCCGTTGGTATATGGGGGCCCTTCATATTTACCCATTTATTTAACGGTCTTTGCAAACATGTAAATACGATAGATGGCCCCAACGCCTTATCCATACAGCCGCCCGAAAGGGACGCCTTCCGGCGACACGCCGCCGGCTGGCTTTTTTTCTATGTTGTAAAAAAATATCTGACGCATTGTGAATAAAAAATCAAATGGATGGGGAACAAAGGTGGCAACAACAGTGGCGCCCCCGCCACGGAAACCCGTGGCGGGGGGTGAAAGCTGATATCAGGTGCCGCTATTTGTAGGAAACGTTGGCGACCTTGACGAACTTGTTGTCCTTAACCTGAGAAAGGATGGCCTGATCCGCTCCCTGGTGGTTGGTTTTGGTAAATTCGATGTCGACCCCGTGGAAATAGGTGTCTTTGTAGACGCCGTAGCTCTCGGCGGCATCGATCCATTTTTCACGGGTTAGATCAGGCCCCACTTTTTGCGCGACTTTAATAAAGTAGTCGAGCCCCGTATACCCGGCGCTTGTCGGGAGGTCGGGATCCTTGCCGAACATGGCCTTGTGCCGGGCACAAAAATCACGAATGCTTTGGATCGGACTGTCTGCATAGACATACGGCCCCTGGCCGGTGGCATAATACCCGTCCGCTGAAAAACCGGCTTTCAGGCACAGGCCGATCACGTAGGTCGTGTAGGTGGGCGAAAAACCGACCATGTCGACCTGCCAGTCCAGCTTCTTGGCCTCTTTCAAAGCACCCACTGTCTCGCGGATGACGGTTGCCAGACAAACCAGCTGCACATCGGCCTTTTTCAGCTTGGCGATCTGGGAGCTGAAATCGGTGGCCCCGCGCTTGTAGGACTCGGTGGCGATCGGCTCCAGGTTGTGGACCGCCAGTTGATCCTTTAGACCCTTCATCATGATGTGGCCCATCTCGTCATCCTGGTACATCATGCCGATGCGCTTGTACCCTTTCTGCTCCACAAAATATTTGACGGCGCAGCGCACCTGATCGTAATAGGGCACGAATCCGGCAAAACTGTAACGGTCATAGGGTTCGAAGAAAAGGGAAGCGGCTGTCAACGGAAACATCTGGGGGATTTTTTTGCGAGAAATAATGGGTTTGGTGGCCCCGGCCGTAGGCGAGCCCATGTTGCCCACAAAGGCAAACACCTTGTCCCGGCTGATCATCTTGTTGGTCACCATGATGGCTTTTTTAGGGTCGTAGGCGTTGTCCTCGACAATCAGTCTGATCTTGCGGCCGTAAATGCCGCCGGCGTCGTTGATCTCCTTGGCGCGCAGTTCCAGGCCCATCTTTGTCTGGGTGCCCCAGCCGGCAATGGGGCCGCTTAAGTCCTGGTGGGACCCGATGACGATCTCCGTGTCCGTGACCCCTACCTCGGCACTTGCGCTGCAGGCAAGTCCGGTTACGATGACCAGTGCAAAAAGTCCGACAATCCATCTGTTCTTCATCGTGCACCTCCTCATTTTGGTTAGAGTGTCATTTAGCTCAACGTTGCAACGTTGAGGTTTACACTATGTGTATTCGGTTAGCGACCACCGCCTGAATACATTTCCTCGATCACCGCTTTGAACTTCTCGTTGATGAAATTGCGCTTCAGTTTTCCCGTGGGGGTGATTTCATCGTCATCCGTGGTCAGCTGAATATCGATCAAACGGAATTTCTTGATGGTTTCCACCCGCGCAAACTGCTTGTTGACCGTTTCCACCTCTGCCTGGACGAGGTCGACCACCTCCTTGGCCCGGGTCAGACTGGCATAGGTGGTGAACGGCACCCGGTTTTCCTGGGCGTATTTCATGACGTTCTCGTCGTCGATCATGATCAGGGCGGTGAGGTACTTGCGGCCGTCGCCGATCACCACCGCATCGGTGATGTAGGGACTGAATTTGAGCTGATTTTCGATTTCGGAAGGCGTGATGTTTTTGCCGCCGGCCGTGATAATGATGTCTTTTTTGCGATCGGTGATGATTAAGTGGCCGTCTCCGTCGATCCTGCCCACGTCCCCGGTGTGCAGCCACCCGTCCACCACGGTTTCCGCTGTTTTTTCCGGGTCGTTGAAATACCCCATGAACACATGGGGCCCCTTTAGGAGGATTTCGCCGTCATCGGCGATGCGGACCTGTGCCTGGGGAAGCGGTTTGCCCACGGTGCCGAATTTGACGTCATCCTTGTAGTGCATGGTGGTGGGTCCGCAGTTTTCGGTCTGGCCGAACACTTCGCGGATGTCGAGGCCGATACCGTGGTAAAACTTCAGGAGGTCCGGCGAAATGGGGGCCGCCCCTGAAAGACAGTACCTCACCCGGTTGAGCCCGATGCTTTTCTTGAGGTTTCTGAGCACCAGCAGGTCCACGATCTTGAACAGCAGGGCGAGGTGGCCCGGAACCTTTTTACCGTTCAAGGTGTGATCGGACACCTTGCCGCCGATGTTGACAGCCCAGTCAAAAGCGACCTTTTCCAGCCACGTGGATTCCTTCATGGCCAGAATCAGCGATGAGTAAAATTTTTCCCAGATGCGGGGGACGGCAAAAAAGATCGTGGGCGAGATTTCGCGCATGTTCTGGGGGATGGTGTCCATCTCCTCGACAAAATTGATCTTGCCCCCGGACAGCAGCGGCGTGAAAACGGACACCATGCGCTGGGCGATGTGGCACAGCGGCAGAAACGACAGGACTTCGTCGTCCTTATATCCCGGAACGATGTCAAATTGCATCTGGGCCGTGTTCAGGATGTTCTGGTGAGAAATCATGGCGCCCTTGGGCGGTCCCGTGGTGCCGGAGGTGTAGATGAGGATGGCCAGATCTTCCGGCTGGATGGCTTCGATACGCTCTTCGAGGAGACCCGGCTGCTGCTCGCTCAGGGCCTTGCCGTCCGCCAGCAGCTGTTCGAAACTGATGACCATTTCATCCTCGAAGTGGCGCAGGCCCTCCATGTCCATGACGACAATTTTTTTCAAATGCGGCGTGCTCTCCCGCATCTCCAGCACCTTGTCCAGTTGCTCCTCGTCCTCGGCGATGTAAAATCTGGCCTGGGAGTGGTTGAGCACATAGGCTACCTGCTGGGGGGAGTCGGTCGGGTAGATGCCGACGCTCACCCCCCCGGCACTGAGGGTTCCCATGTCGCTGTAAAGCCACTCGGGATTGTTTTCACTGATGATCGCCACCCGGTCGCCCGGTTCTAGTCCGTAGTGAATCAGTCCAAATCCCGTGTGCCGGGTATTCAGGCCGTAAGCCTGCCAACTGATTTTGCGCCAGATGCCGTACACTTTTTCCCGCAGGGCGGTTTCGTCCCCCCACTGGTCGACCCGGTGCCGAAACAACCTGGGGATGGTGTTGCAATGTTCAGGAATTGTGCTGGCCATGAATCCTGCCTCTAAAAGCCTTACTTACGATAAAAAGGAATTGTTCCTTGTAACTACAATTCTTGTGATAATTTGCTGTATGAATAGCGGCTTTGCCGCGTAAAATAATGGTTGCGAAGCAACCATTATCGCCACTTCTTGCGTCTTTTCCAGCGTTTCGTTCCCCGAACGCTTTCCTCCTTGATGCCCAGATAGAACTCCTGGACATCCTCGTTGGCCAGGAGCGCCTCGCAGGTGTCGTCCATAACGATCCTGCCCAGCTCCAGCACGAAACCGTGGCTGGCGATGGAAAGGGCCATGGGAGCGTTCTGCTCCACCAGTAGGATGGTGGTTTTGTGCTCCGAGTTGATCCGTTCGATGATTTCGTAGATCTCCTTGACCAGCCGTGGCGACAATCCCAGCGACGGCTCGTCCATCATCAGCAGCTTGGGCTGAGACATCAGGGCCCGGCCGATGACCACCATCTGCTGCTGGCCGCCGCTCATCTCCCCGGTCAATTGGGCGGTGCGATCCTGTAAAATGGGGAAATAGTCGTAGACCATGTCCAGGTCTCTTTTGAGGTTGCCCCTGTCCCTGCGCAGAAAGGCGCCCATCATCAGGTTTTCCTTGACCGTCAGGTCGTGAAACACCTCCCGGCCTTCGGGCACCTGGACAATGCCTCGGGCAACGATTTTTTCCGGAGGCATCCCCTCGATGCGTTCTCCCATGAATTCGATGGTGCCTTTTTCCGGATCCATTACCGAGGAGATCGTCTTCAAAATGGTCGTCTTGCCGGCGCCGTTGGCCCCCAGGATGGTGACGATAGCGCCTTCTTCCACGTCGAAAGACACGCCCTTGATGGCCATGATGGGGCCGTAGTAGGTTTCGATGTTGCGAACTTTAAGTACGGGCATTTTCCTCCCCCAGATAGGCCTTCATCACTTCCGGATCGTTGAGGACCGTTTGGGTTTTCCCCTGGGCGACGACTTCGCCGAAATCGATCGCCAGCAGATGATCGGTGGTCTGTTTGACAAAACGCATGTTGTGCTCAACCATCAGGACCGTTATTCCCAACTCCTCTTTGATGTCACTCAGCCAGAAGGAAAGGTCTTCCGATTCCTCCATGTTCAGGCCCGAAGTAGGTTCGTCCAGGAGCAGCAGTTTGGGGTCCATGGCAAGGGCCCTGCCCAATTCCACGGTCTTCTGCACCCCGTAGGGGAGGTTGGCGACCAGCTGTTCCCGATAGGCCTCCAGATTCAGGAAGTCGATGACTTCCTCCGCTTTTTCCCGGCTCCTGATCTCCTGCCTTTGCACGGGCTTTAAAAAGATCATTTCCGTCAGGATGTTGGAACGTCTTTTGCGGTGACGCCCTAAAATGAGGTTGTCCAGCACCGTCATGTTCTTGAAGAGCTCGATGTTCTGAAAGGTACGCGCAATCCCCATGTCGGCGATCCGATGCGCCTTGACCTTGGAGATGTCCCTGCCCTCCAGGAAGAAAGCCCCTTCGTCCAGATCGTAGAAGCGGTTGATGCAGTTGAAAATGGTGGTCTTGCCGGCTCCGTTGGGGCCGATGATCCCGAATATTTCGCCGTTTTGCACCTCGAAATTGATCCGGTTCAAGGCTTTAAGGCCACCGAAGCTGATGGAGATGTCGTTTGCACTGAATAGGGCCATCTAGCGCCTCTCCGCTTTCTGGTATTTTTTCTCGCGTTTGAACGAATCCTTTTTGTACAAGGGAAACATTTCGAAGTAGAACTTGATCTTGAGCCAGCGGCCGTAAATGCCCATGGGCTCGAACAGCATGACCAGTACGATGAGGAGGCCGAACAAGGCCGGCTGGAGACCGGTCTGGTTCTGGACGAATGCCGGCAAGTAGTCTTTGCTCATGATGATCAGCTGCGGCAGAGAAATATAGAAGATCGACCCGAAGACCGTGCCGTGGAGGCTGCCCAGGCCGCCGATGATGACGATGGCCAACAGTTCCACGGACAACATGATGGTGTAGCTCTCGGGATTGATGAAAAAGATCTTGTGCGCATAAAGGCTGCCGGCGATCCCGGTGAAAAAGGCGCTGATGGCAAACGCCAGGGTTTTGAACTTGGCCAGGTTGATGCCCATGGCTTCGGCCGCCACCTCGCTGTCGCGGATAGCGATCATGGCCCGTCCCGTGGGGCTGCGCAGGATGTTGCGGGCCGCGAAAAGAGTCAGGATCAATACGATAAGGCTCAGGTAAAAAAAGCGGATTTCCGTGTCCAGCATGAAAGGGCCGATGGAGGCGGGCTCCACGATGAATCCCATGTTGCCGTGGGTCAGGCCTTCCCAACGCACCAGGACCTCGTCGATGATGAAGGCAAAGCCCATGGTGGCGATCGCCAGGTACAATCCGGTCAGGTGCAGGATGGGCCGTCCGACGACTACACCCACGATGGCGGCCATGACGCCGGCCGCTGGCAACGCTATAAGAAAGGGCACCCCTTTGGCGGTCAGGATGGCGGAGGTGTAGGAGCCGATGGCGAAAAAAGCCGCGTGTCCCATGGAGACCTGGCCGGTGTAGCCGGTTAGCAACATCAGGCCGACCGCGGCTACGGCGTACATGCAGATGAAGGTGCACTGGGAAAGCAGGTATTCGTCCAGAACCAGGGGCAAAGCCACGCAGCCCACCACTAGTGTCAGGTACCAGAAAATGGTGCTGCCGTATTTGAACAGGCGAATGTCCTCGTAATAATCGGTTTTCATCAAAAAGCGCATGGGATCTACACCTTTTTCTTTTCTTGGATGCCGAACAAGCCCTGGGGCCTGACAATCAAAACAGCGATCAGGATGATCCAGGCGGCGATGTCTTTCCACCCTTCGGGCAGATAGACGCCGGCCAGGCTTTCGGTGACACCGATGATCAGACCGCCGACGATGGCACCGGGCAAACTGTTAAACCCCCCTAAAACCGCCGCGGGAAAGGCCTTCAAGCCGATAAAGCCCATGTTCATGTGGACAAAGGTGATGGGGGCCAGCAGGATGCCGCCGATGCCGCCCAGGGCGGCCGCGATGGTCCAGGTAAGCGAAAAAACACGGGTGACGCTGATACCCATATAGACGGCCGCCAGCTGGTTCTGGGAGGTGGCCCGCATGGCTGTTCCCATGCGGCTGTAGCGGAAGAAGGCAAAAAGGACCGTGATCAAAATCAGGGTGAGAACCACGATGGAGATGTATTCCCAGGAAACCACCAGTTCCCCACTGCGGATGAATTTGTCCGTGAAAGGGGTCTTGAACCCATAGGTGTCCGTACCCCATCCGGGCACCATGCTGACGACACTCCGGAAAAAAATAGACAGGCCGATGGTCACGATCACGATGGCGTAGACCGGTTCCCCCACCAGGGAGCGCAGCACCGTGCGTTCGAGAAGCATGCCCATCCCCCCCATGATCACCACTGTGATCAACAGGGCGGCCCAGTAGGAGATATGCAGCACACCAACGAGGCTGTAGCCGATGAAGGCGCCGATCATCAGCAATTCGCCCTGGGCGAAATTGATCACTTCGGTAGCCTTGAAGATCAACACGAAGCCCAGGGCCACCAGACCGTAAACACATCCGATGGAGATTCCGGAAAGGACCGTCTGAACAATTTCATTGAACATGACCGATTACCTTTGACCCGCTTAAGCTGGCACAAAACCCGCAGCTTGCTGCGGGTTCCGCACGCGAATATAAGATAACGTAACTACAACCTAAATCGATCTAGGTCCCGATAAGGTTCATCGACCTCCGATAAACAATACCGTTCGGGCCGTGAAAAAACGGTTCCAAGGGTCCGTAAGGCCAAAAAGGAACAACCGCTGAAAAAAACGGCAGTACCATCGTGAGCATGCATGTGTTACATGGGTTCGAACGGTTCGGTATAACGGGCGCTAAAAAACCTCAAACAATTTCACAACCGGAACGGTATCATCCCCCGGGTGGGGAGGGCATCTTGTTTTATTTAACGAACTGTAAAATAATAAAGAAAATAGGATAGAAACAATATTTTTGCACTCTCTAAGTGTTACATTTATATATATTTGTTTGAAAAATTGCAAACGATACTTTACAAAAATGAACGCGGCAGCAGGAATGCAAAAAGGAGGTATATATGGCTTATCGTTCGCTTATCGAAAAAACCGGGGATGATTTCGTGGGGGAGATCACCCTCAACCGCCCGGAACAGATGAACACGTTCAACACGGAAATGGCCCTGGAGTTGGACCAGGCCCTGCAATCCCTGGATGCGCGCAGGGACGTGCGGGTCATCGTCGTAAAGGGCGCCGGGAGGGCTTTCTGTGCCGGAATCGACGTGGGCGAAATGGCTGGAAAGAGCGCCCTGGAATACCGGGACTGGATCGAACGCATGGAGACGCCCTTGTTGCGCATCAGTCGCATCGGCAAACCGGTCATCGCGCAGGTGCAGGGCGTGGCCGCGGCCAATGGGGCCGGTTTGGTGGCGGCCGCCGACCTGGCGGTCATGGCACACAATGCCCGGCTGGGCCTGACGGCGATTAACGTGGGGTTGAACTGCGTGGGGCCCGTCCTCCCGGTTGCGCGGTCCGTGGGGCGCAAAAGGGCCCTGGAACTTCTGCTGTACGGCGAGTTGATCGGGGCGGACCGGGCGGCCGAGATGGGCCTCGTGAACCGCGTGGTTCCCAAGGAAGATCTCGAAACAGAAACGCATGCCTGGGCCGTCACATTGGCCAGAAAGAGTCCGCTTGCCGTCCAGATCGCCAAAAAGGCGTATTATTCGGCGGAAGATTTGGAATATCAGAAAGCCTTTGCCTACATGAACGAGGCATTTGCGAGGCTGTGCAGCACCGACGATGCCAAGGAGGGGGTCAACGCCTTTCTGGAGAAACGCGTCCCCGAATGGAAGGAGCGTTGATTCATTGACTCACTTTGGGATACAACTCACCCCATAGTTGCAACGCCTTGAATCATCCGGCGATATGCCCTTGACGCTTTTAGAGTGGCGTGTTGGAACCATCATCAATCCGCCTGGGCACTGCGACAGCCGTGCAGAATAGTAATGATATGCCGTCTTGAAAATATCAGGGACGGCCTCTAGTATGGAATAGCCTTGTGGCAACCGGTATAAACCCCTCATCACGAAAGGAACTCTCATGACTGCAACCGACAACCCCTTGACAGATGCGGACAGGGAACGCTTCCATGTCCTGAACAAGGAAAACCTCGAATTTCTCATGGATCGCTACAACCGGGTCAACCGGTGGGTGATCGCGGACATGGTGCGCCGGACCGCCTACCACACGCCGGACAAGGCGGCGCTCATCTTCGGTGACAGGACCCTCACCTATGCCGAGCTGGACGCGGCCGCCAACCAAGTGGCCAACGCCCTGTCCGGACTGGGGGTCGAAAAGTACGACCGCGTGGCTATTCTGGCACACAACACCATCCACCACGTTCTCGTCTGGCTCGGCTGCTGCAAGATCGGCGCGGTGTATCTGGCCATCAACTACCTTTTGCGGGGGCCGGATATCACCTACTGCATCAACCACTCGGAGAGCAAGGTCTTCGTGGTGGAAGACGCCCTGTTCGAACTGGTGCAGGACGTGCTCGGCGACATGCCCACGGTGGAAACCCTCATTTGGTCCGACCAGGGGGCCGGAGAGCCGCCGGCCAATGACCGGTTCCTGGTATTCGACGAGTGGGCGGCCAAGGCCCCGGCCACCGAACCAGAGGTGATCCTGCACATCGAGGACCCCTGCCAGATGACCTACACCAGCGGCACCGAGTCCAATCCAAAGGGGGTCATCATCAGCAATCAGGCCCTTTTGGCCCAGTACATGGGATGCATCGTCGACGGTGGTTACGACAGCAACGACATCAACGTCAACGCCCTGCCCATCTACCACTGCGCCCAGCGCGACGTGTTTCTCAACCCCACGTTCATGACCGGCGGCACCAACATCCTCATGCCACCGGACGTGGGCGAAATTCTCAAGACCATAGACCGCTACCGGGCCAACATGTTTTTTGCCCCGCCCACGGTCTGGATCGGCATTCTGCGCCACCCGGACTTCGGGCGCTACGACCTGTCCTGCCTCACCAAGTGCTACTACGGGGCCTCGATCATGCCCGTGGAAGTGCTCAAGGAGCTCATGGAGCGCCTGCCCGGGTGCAAGATCTACAACTACTACGGTCAGACCGAACTGGCTCCCTACCACACCATCCTCAAGGCCGAAGACGCCCTGACCAAACTCGGATCGGCCGGTATGGGCGGCCTCAATATGGAAACCCGGCTGGAGGACGACATGGGCGGATGCATAGACCAGACCGGAACCCCCGGCGAGATTTGCGGCCGCGGACCCCACGCCATGATCATGTACTTCAAGGAGCCGGAAAAGACCGACGAGGCCATGAAGGGCGGTTGGTTTCACTCCGGTGACATCGGTGTGCTGGACGAGGACCGCTACATCAGCGTGGTGGACCGCAAAAAGGACATGATCAAGACCGGCGGCGAGAACGTTTCCACCCGTGAGGTGGAAGAGGCCATCTACCTGGACAAGCGCGTGGAGGAGGTGGCGGTGATCGGCACGCCCCACGAAAAGTGGGTCGAGGCGGTCACGGCCGTGGTCGTACCGCGCGAGGGCGAGACCATCACCGAAGCGGAGATCGTGGCGCTGTGCAAAAAGGAACTGGCCGGTTTCAAGGTGCCCAAGGCCGTGGTCTTTGTGGAGGCGCTGCCAAAGACCCCCACGGGCAAGATTTTAAAACGCGACATGCGTCAGACCTACCAGGGGATTAATCAATAATGGTGAGAGAAATGGAACCGTTAGTACTCAGAGAGGAACGCAACGGCTGTTGGAAAAAACCGACGGGATGTCCCTGGCGGAAGGGTTGAGGTACGAGATCGTGCACAGCGAGGGTGTCGGGCCGGATGCAGGGGAACGAATCGCCGGGTTCGGTAAATCGTAGCATGTAGCATTGCAACGGA
>JAJDNW010000005.1 GCA_022340465.1 Deltaproteobacteria bacterium
AAAGCGGTCGTCACGCCCAATGCCGACACGCCCTACTGCATGTTCTGGATGGATGCCCGGGCCGAACCGCTGGTCCTGAGCGTGCCGGAGATGGAGGCTGACCGTTATTACAGTTTCCAGCTCATCGACCTCTACACCCACAACTTCGCCTACGTCGGTACGCTGACCACCGGCAACGGCGCTGGCAAGTTCCTGATCGCTGGTCCCGGATGGGACGGCGAGAAGCCAGACGGGATCACCGAGGTCATCCGCAGTGAGACAGGCTTCGTGTTCAACGTCACCCGCACACAGCTCTTCGGTCCCGACGACCTCGGCAAGATCAAGGGCATCCAGGCAAGCTACGGCCTGCAACCGCTCAGCGCCTTCCTCGGGACCAAGGCGCCGCCCGCCGCACCGCAACCGGACTTTCCCGAGTGGGCCGAGGGCGCCCAGTTCGATGAGCGCTTCTTCGGCTACCTCGACTTCATGATGGACTTGCTCGGCAGCCCCGGTGAAGGAGAGAAGGAACTTTGGGACCAGCTCGCCGACCTCGACATCGGAACGGACAGAGACTTCGATTTCTCCGCCCTTCCCAAGGAGACCCAGGAAGCCCTGAAGGCCGGCGTGAAGGAGGGGTTCGCCGAGATCGAGGCCTTCATCGAGACGAACAGCAGCGACCCTCTGAACAGCGGCAAGATTTTCGGCACCCGGGACTTCCTCACCAAGAGCGCCAGGGAGAACTACAACCTCGACCGCCCCGACATGCTGCGTTCCGCGGCTGCCCGAACGGGCCTTTACGGCAACTCCGCTGCCGAGGCGATCTATCCCACCTATTTGACCGATGCGGACAAGGAACCGCTCGATGCGTCAAAACATAGCTACACCCTGACCTTCGCCAAGGCCGCGCTGCCTCCGGCCAAGTCATTCTGGTCGGTCACGATGTATGACGGCAAGACCCAGCTATTCATCAAGAACCCGCTCGACCGCTACCTTCTCAACTCGGCGATGATCGACCAGTTCGTGCGGAGTGACGACGGCAAACTCGTGCTATACATTTCGAAAGACTCACCGGGCAAGGACCTGGAACCGAACTGGCTGCCCGCGCCGGATGGCCCGTTCTACGTGGTGATGCGTCTGTATGGCCCCGAGGCTAAAGCCCTCGATGGCATCTGGACGCCACCTCCCCTGGTCCGTGGAAAGTGAGGTATACGCAGCGTGAGCAAAGTTAATGCAAGTGGACCCTTTGACAAACGACGTTAAAGAAATGAACAGAATGAAACCACTTCCGCGATTACTGATGGCTGCGGCTGCAACACTGATGACCACAACAACAACGACATTCACTGTCGAGCTCAGCTTAGAAAGTGACCACCCTTTTCTACGTACGATCACATTCTTTCCACGCATCTGAAGAGCTCACCCTCAAATCCCGGATTATGAAATGTGTAATGTATGTGCCCGAAATGGTCGCGGTTCTAACGTGTCATATTGTCGCTGCATCAGCAAAAAAACCCCGCCGGTTAAAGCAGGGCCCATGAGATTACGACCGGACCGAGAGGAGGGTCGTGAAAGCAAACCAGCATAGAATGATTTAGATGGCGATATCTAATCCAATTATGATTCCCAAGCTCCGTAACTATAATTCTCAGAAGCTATTCTTTCGGCAGTGTAGTCATGTATGACAGGATATCCGCTGCGGCCTGGTGATCAAATGCCCTGAGTGATGGCATCTTCTCACCGGGGTGGCCATTCAGGATCTTGTGCATGACCTCCCAGGGGTTGCCCATCTGCCTGCCGAATGGTTTCATCTCTTCCGGCAGCTTGCCGTCTCTTCCATGGCAATTAGCACAGACAGTGTTGAAGTATGCTGCCCCTTTATTTGCATCACCCTTCGGCGCCTTGTTTCCACGATCGATGTACTGATCCATGTCGATCTGGCCCATGCTGACAAAGTTGGCGAGGTCGGTAAGATCGGCTTCCGACAGCTTGTCGCCGTAACCGTGTTCGGGTGACTTGAGAATGGCCTTGATTGCCGAGGTCTCTGCCCCCTTCATACCGTTAATCCCCTTGATGCCAGTACTGTGCTTGCCGGAACTGTATGCACCATTCTTGCCCATGTAGTCCCAGCCATGACATTCCTTACAACGCCATGTGGTTCCCGCTTTGTCGGCATACTTCCCATCTTTGGGATAAAGTGTGTGAGGTGTCTCGGGCGCTTTCGTCTCTACTCCCTTCACCGCATACCATTTGTCATAGAGCTGGGCACCGCGCATCAGAGAGGATTCGATTTCTTCAGCCATAGACGATGTCGATCCAAGCATCCCAGCCGACACGAAAAGAGCGCCGATAATGGGCTCAATCTTGAGTTTCATTATTTTGTTTCTCCAATGATGATTTTTTTATGTACACCAGTCACTTATGGCTATTCTCGTGGTTTTCATGACTAGCACGCATTGAGTATGGTCCAGCGAGGGCCGGGCTGAATAGAACATGCCAGGGAAGTATAGAAACGCATGATCCAGATCAACAAAATACGGGGCTGAAGTAAAAATTCCTTAGGCTTGCATCTCATGCGGGCCTTTTTTGTGTCCGAGGCACCAAGGGACTATGGATTTTGGGGAGTCCTTTGGTTTGTTTTGGCGTGCGCCCTTGGATCAATAGGGTCAGACTCTATTGAAATCGGGGTATGGCACTCTCGCCATTGGATCAATCGAGTCTGACCCCTTTGATCGCTTTGACGTGTTTAATCAAGTAACAGGTTTAAAAAAGTTTCGCGTACCGACGGACTTGAATCACGAAAGAACCGGTAGTCGGCATGCACCTGCGGTCTGTCAGGATCAATAACAATTCCCCATAACGGCCTGGCGCTCACGGGCAACATACTGTAACGGATGTCTCCCAGCACATTGGTCTGCACAGGGTCTAGAGCAACATAACCATCCGAGAATGACCAAAATCGAACAATATCCCTATACAGAACTGAGGATTCATCCAGCTGCGGCAGATCTCTGTCAAACGAAAACAGGGCAACGGACTCGCCTTCAATAACCCTGCCCGCATCAAACAGCCCGACGCGAATGGCATCCACATGAATACGATCCTCGTGTATATACACCGATCGCCACAATACCAGGTTTGCGAGCGTGGGCTTCACCATGGACTGCATCGCCAGGTGACCACGCTTGTCACGCAGGTCTTCGGCCAACTGCTCGGCGCGTTGCAACTGCACGAACCCCATGCCCAGGTACATCATGGACAAGACCAGGCCGGCATAAGCCACTTTTCTGTAGCCCAGCCGCAATCCCGTTAACAGGGTCACCAGCAGGATAAGTGTGAACACGGGATCGACTATCGAAATGATATTCAGGGCCACGCGTTCGTCCGAGAACGGCCAGAAAAGATGGGTGCCATAACTGGTGAACGCATCCAGCACGCCACTCATGCTGTAACCCGCGAGAGAAAAAAGGTAGAGTCGCCTTGCTGACAAATGCCGACGTACAAAAGGCCAGAGCAACAGCATGGCAATCGCCGCACCCAGCGGGATAAACACCAGTGAATGGGTGAAATGACGGTGGTATTCTATATTCAGCAGGGGATCAGATGATGAGCGGATCAGGATATCGGCATCCGCCAGTAACCCTGCCAACACGCCAACCAGCGTCGCAATCTTCTTTTCATTCTTTCTGGCGAGTGATTGCGCCAACACACCGCCGACTAAACCCTGGGTCAGGACATCCATAACAAGCTCATGGCATTTGTTTGAGTGACAGAAACGAATGGCAAAAAAAGCCGGTTTACATCATTCACCTTGACCATCGTCGTCATTAATTTGAATTAGCTGGTTCTATTTTCACCGCATATCAGGCTCGACTTGTCATCCTGGCGGTCGACATAGCGTTTCCTCAATAGCGGAGATTTGCGAGTGTCATGCTGATGACCCCAACAACGCCCCGGTCAGAAAACAGACTTACTCAGTCTCTGAAAGCCGGGCTGATCCGAACCGGTTGCTGGCAACAACTGGATGACGCCCCAACAGATGCATACCCCACACGGTCGCTATTACAACCAGCGCCCCCACAGCCTGATGCAGCACTGCAAAATGTATGCTGACACCAGTGATAACTGTCGCAATACCGAGCAACACCTGAACACCATATGAGCTATGAATAGCTATCGATGCTTTTCGGGACTGGCTGCGTACACGCCGCGCCAGGACGATCAGAAAACCAACCGCCACCCACGCCCACCAGCGATGAACGAAGTGGATAACATAGGGATCATTATTCAGCATTGTCCAGACACTACGCGACCAGTCTATCCCTGGTATCAGAGAACCATGCATCAACGGCCAGGTGTTTGAAACATACCCCGCATTCAGGCCTGCTGTGTAAGCACCAAACAATAGTTGCAGAAACAACACACCGAAAACGATCAGACCAAAGGCGGTCAGTCTGGATGGTCGGTTTTGACCGCGAGCGACCTGCCGCATATCCAGCGCCGTCCAGACCAGTACAGCCAGGATAAGAAACGCCGTCAACAAATGAGTCGCCAGCCGAAAATGGCTCACATCCGTGCGCTCGGTCAAACCGGAGACGACCATCCACCAGCCAATCGCCCCCTGCATGCCACCTAGCACCAGTAATGCGACCAGTCGGCCACCATAGCCTTCAGGTATCGCGCGCTTCAATGCGAACCAGGCAAGCGGCAACGCAAACGCAAGACCAATCAGTCGTCCCAAAAGACGATGCACCCATTCCCAAAAATAGATGAATTTAAATTCCTCCAGGGTCATGCCTTTGGGGCCGTTTATCTCCAGGTACTCGGGGATTTGTTTGTATTTCTCGAACTCGGACACCCATGCCGCTTCACTCATTGGCGGTATCGCACCGGTGATGGGCTTCCACTCGGTGATTGAAAGTCCTGATTCGGTCAAGCGCGTAATGCCGCCAACGATAATCATGATAAAAACCAGGAACGCGACGGCGTACAGCCAGTTAGAAATGGAAATCGGTTGTTTTATTTGACTCATGGCAGGACAGACGAAATCAAAAAACGTTTTGTATAGTAATATAAAAGACACAAAACAATTACGACGAAATCGTGTGAGCCTGCAGATGAAATTACTCGCTCAAGAATGCATATCACCAATAACGAAAGAACACTGACACCCTCAAGACAAGCGGAGCACTTCCCATGATTCGGTCTGCAACATGGAGGATATCGACCGTCCTTGTAATGTCCATCTGGGTGACGGCGCAACTTGCAGCATCCTCTACCTTGGCTGCAAATGCAGAATGTCCGGCGCAAAGCGTGGTCCTGACCGGTCAGAACACTGTCGAAACACCGCTAGGGCCCCACACCTATATCGAAACCATGGTCCTTACACGCCAAACGCATTCAGCGGCCATGGACGGCAAGTGGAAAGTGACCAGGCTCAAGCAAGACATGATCTATCCGTGGCAGATTCGCCCTGCCCTGAAGCTATTGGACCAGCGTGTGGATCTGGGCGAAGGCGCCTCGATGGTCTGTTCGACCACCACAGCCGGCAACGTCATCCACAATGTGTGTAGTGAAGGAAACTTCGTCCTCGATGTATGGGATGGAAAAATCGGTTACAGGAAAACAGGCGTGACTATCGGCAAAGTGCAGGGACGCGTATTTGAAGTGCGCTTCGGGATGCCGGGACAGCAGCAGCTCAATCCCGTCATACGCGGCACAGTAAAGGACGGAACTGCCAATGAAGTTTCCCTATCCGTCAAGCTTGCCAATGAAGCGCAGGACAAGGGCCGCTTTGCTTATGACATTGGTCCCAACCCGACATTGACGGTGAAAGCCCGTGCGTACACGGACCCTGAGAGTGAGGCCGAAAAGGTCCACTGGAAATTTCCGAATATTCCGGGTGCGACCCTGACAGTTACGCCTGCCAGCGCCCGGGGGGCCGAGATCGAGGCTGTCTATCGTGGCATGCCAGCGAGGAATGGGGATTTTGGTGAGAAGACGCTTTCTGCTTCGCTGGAGGTTGAAGGCTGCCCGGTGACCGAGGAGCGGACATTCAAGATTTTCTTTCCCCGTGATGCAAAGAACCATCCGGGGCCGAATCCAGACTGGCCAAACTGGCTTTTCTACTGGAAACAGACCAACTGCGGCAAGCCCAAAGGACAGAATGTAGGCGTCATCTTCGGGCCAAACATGAGTGGATGCGGCAATAGCACGGCAGGGTTTTATTCCTATTCAGAACCCGAAGTCGTTCATAAACACGTATACATTTGCGACCTGGCACAAAGTCTTGGGACTGATATGAAGACGACTGTGCCGAGGCTGACCTATGATCCGATGGGGGCGACTCCGGCCGACCGGTTTACAAGCGCGGGGGTGGATACCTTCACCGGGATCGACAGCTTTGGCTATACGATGTATCACGAGTATATCCATTACCAGGACTATGCTGCCTGGTGGGAAGGCTATGGCCAAACATATGAAAACGGCTTGCAGCCCGTTCATGACAAGGATATGGACGGCATACCCGATACAAAGGAGCCGGATATGGGTTTCGACCCAACGAAGACGCTCACCTATGCGCCATCAACAGCGCTCGGAAATCATCTGAAATATGACGAGCACTGGATTGTCTATTCCGAAGCCAAAGGCTATCAGCCCGGCCTGTGCGATAAGGAAGACTGGGCCTATCAGGGCAAACAGTGGCCATGACCGGCCTGGGAATTGTAATCATCGGTGAATCCTGACCTTTGGGAAACCATGGGGCGTATTCTTTTGGAGGCACCAGAGGACTGTGGATTTTGAGGAACCATTTGGTGGGTTGCTGACAGGGATGGCAGTTGGGGTGCCAAGAAACTGAAATCCTGGAAAGCTGGAGGGCTAGTGAGACCGAGTTGGGGTCTGCAAGAAGTCTCCAGTTATGATCTGTTCAAATTCAGGGGAAGCTTACGCTGCTACTAGCATGATTATTTACCTCCTTTTATTAGGAGCCAAATTGCAAATGACATTTCTCCAAAAATACTAGGAATTGCGACAAGCACCAAGAAAATAGATGCATATGCTTCATATTCAGGAAATGAAAAATGTGCTGCGGTATCTATCATA
>JAJDNW010000006.1 GCA_022340465.1 Deltaproteobacteria bacterium
CCGGGCACGGATCACTGGTTTGCGCCCTGCTGGATGCCCGCAGAAAAGAGGTGTACTATCGTTTTTACCGTTCGCATGGTCGGGAAGCGGTCCCCATGTCCGACCACAGGGTAGGGGTGCCGGCTGCATTGGCTGAGGAGATTAAGGAGCCCTGCACCATGGTCGGCAACGGTGTCCTGCAGTACGAAGCGGTTCTCATGGAAAAGCTGGGTGAACATATGGTCAAGGCGCCTGCAAGCGCCCACACGATTCGGGGAGAAACCGTCGCCAGGCTGGCTCAGGCGGCATTTGCGGAAAATAATATGTCTCCCGGCGGGGTGCTGCAGCCTCTTTACATCCGGAAATCCGATGCAGAGATCAATGCCAGCCCAAAGACCGCCGGCAAACCGGCGGGGCGGCACGTTTACAGGAAAGATTGACATCCTTGAATAATCGTGTTAAAAAAGATAGTTTTAAAATATTTAATAAATCACTTGTAATTAAAGAAGCACGCCGTGGATTATAGAAAGGTAGAACCGTCGAGCCCGTATGCTTTCCCCATAGCCAGAGCGGGATTGCCGTTTATGGGGATAGCGGCCTTTGCAACGGCGGTGTTCGCCCTGTTGGGGATCACCGTACCGGCGCTGGTGGGACTGATAGCGACATTGTTCATCGGCTACTTTTTCAGGGACCCCGATCGGGTTGTTCCGGATGGGAAAGGGGCTGTCGTTTCGCCGGCGGACGGTAAGGTGGTCAAAGTGGAAACCGTCGAGAACGAGCGGTTTTGCGCGGGAAAATGCATGAAGATCAGTATTTTCATGTCGATTTTCAACGTGCATGTGAATCGGATTCCGTACAGCGGTGAGATTGTCAAGGTGGCCTATTTCCCGGGAAAATTTGTTTCCGCAAACCTGGACAAGGCTTCCGCTGAAAATGAGCACAACGCCCTTTTTCTGAAAACCGGCGAGGGAATAGAGATTTGTTTCGTGCAGATTGCCGGTCTGGTTGCCCGGCGCATTATCTGCCATGTTCAGGGAGGGGAAGCGGTGGTGCGGGGACAGCGTTTCGGGATGATCTGTTTCGGGTCGCGCCTGGACGTGTACCTGCCGCTGCAGACCACCATGTCGGTTAAGGTAGGAGACCGTGTAAGTGCTGGAACGACTGTTCTGGGAGAATTGCCATCATGAAAACAAGAAAAGGACTCAAGGGCGGGAATCTGCGCAGGGGCATCTTTCTACTGCCGAATCTGTTCACGTCAATGAACCTGTTTTGCGGGTTTTACGCGGTGATTGCCGCTATGGACGGAAAGTTTCTGGCGGCGGCCACATCGATTATCATCGCTTGCGTGTTCGACAATATGGATGGAAAAATCGCACGGGCAACCGGCACCACCAGCAGATTCGGCGTGGAATATGACTCGCTGGCGGACGTGATATCCTTTGGCGTCGCGCCGGGGGTGATGATGTACCTCTGGGCGCTGAAACCATTCGGCAGGATCGGTTGGTTGGCCGCTTTTCTGTTCATGGCTTGCGGCGCGCTGCGCCTGGCACGTTTCAACACCCAGGTGGGGACGGTGGACAGCGACTATTTCGTCGGTCTGCCCATTCCGGCGGGGGCCGGCATGAATGCGGCCACGGTAATGATTTTCTACAAGTTCAACATCACCGGAAATGCATATCCCGTTCTGATTCTCGCCATGCTGTACATCCTGTCGTTTTTGATGGTCAGTTCGATCAAGTACTACAGCTTCAAGAAAATGGAGCTGTTTCACAAGATGAATTTCAACGCCCTTGTGGCGGCGGTATTGATTATCATATTCGTCGCATCCCAACCTTCCATTGCCCTGTTCCTCAGCGGGGCTGCCTATGTCCTTTCGGGTCCCATTACTACATGGCGACATCACAAAAAAACAAAACGGAAAGAGGCTGAAAATCCAGAGGTGAGCGAGCAGCGTACGCATCTGATTTAATCCCCGGGTACTCATAATATCTGAAGCAGGCATTGTGGGCGTCGCCGGAGTGATTGCTATGCATGTTCCAGCATTGGTTGGATGAATAAAGAACGCGATTGTTGAAAAAAAGTGTTGAAAGCGGGCAGGCCCATTGTCCGCGCACAGAATTTTATCAGGAGAGTTGCATTGGAGAGAATACCGATTACCAGGGCCGGCTACGATGCGCTGAAGCGGGAGCTGGAGCATCTGAAAACAGTAGAAAGGCCCAACAACATTAAAGCGATCGAAGAAGCCCGGGCGCACGGGGATTTGAGCGAAAATGCCGAATTTCATGCCGCCAAGGAAAGGCAGAGTTTTATCGAGGGGCGCCTAAGCGAACTGGGCTACAAATTGGGTAACGCGGATATCATCGACACCGACAACGTTTCCAAAGACCGCCTCGTGTTCGGGTGCAATGCCGTCCTGGAAAATGTCGACACCGGGGAAAGTGTGGCGTATCAGCTTGTGGGGCCGGATGAATCCGATGTCGCCGCAGGGCGCATCTCGGTCACGTCGCCCCTGGGCAGGGCCATGATTGGAAAAGAGATCGGGGAAGAGGTGGTCGTGGCGGCTCCTGCCGGCAGACGCGTGTACGAAATCGTCGATATTCTATGATAGGAAAAAAGGGAAAACATTTTTTGTTTCTTGCAGCATAGAGGAGGAAAATAGTGGCACGGATTACCATTGAAGATTGCCTGGACAAGGTGGACAACCGTTTTCAGTTGGTCCACATGGCGGCCAAAAGGGTGCGGCAGATCAGGGAAGGATCTGAATATCTGGTGAGTTCCCCGAAAAATGAGGACATCGTGGTCGCCCTGAGGGAGATTGCCGCCGGCAAGGTTGTCGTCAGAAAAGACGGTGACGCACCGCAGGCACCGGAGGCCGCCGAAGCCCTGGAAGCACCGGTGGAAGCGCAGTCGCCCGGGGAACAGGAGGCTGCCGGGACGGAGGACCCGGGCGAGGAAGCATCCGCCGTGGAACAGGAAGCCGAAAAGGACGCTTGAGGTTTCGCCGATGCTGACCGATGCCCGGCGGCCGACGAAATCATACGTTTACAAAGCGATTAACCGGACGCTGGGAAAGGCACTTCACAGCTATGACATGATTACCGACGGCGACCGCATCGTCGTGGGGCTTTCCGGTGGCAAGGACAGCATGACCTTGATGTGGTTCCTCAAGGAACGCCTGGCAAGAGTCCCGGTCGCGTACGAACTCTACCCGGTTTATGTGGACCCTGGCTTCGAGGGCGGATGCGCAGAAGGTCTCCGGCGGTTTGCCCGCGAACAGGACCTTGACCTCAGGGTGGCGTACACGGATTACGGCCTTGTGGCGCACAGCAGTAAAAACCGTGAAAATCCCTGCTTTCTCTGCTCACGCCTGAGGCGCAAACGGCTGTTTGAGATCGCCGACGAACTGCATTGCAGCAAACTGGCCCTGGGGCACCACAAAGACGACATCATCGAAACGCTATTGATGAACATGTGCTACGCTGGTGAGATCAGCACCATGCAACCGTCCCAGTCTTTTTTTCAGGGTCGGTTTAGAATCATAAGACCGTTGGCTTACACCGATGAGGATTCTATCAGCCGCTTTGCCCGTTCCATGAACTTTCCCGAGTTTGTAAACCCCTGTCCCTCGTCGGAACGTTCCAGGCGGCGGGAAGTCAAAATGATGCTAAAAAAATTGTATCGCAGCAACAAGAAGATCCGGGGCAACCTGTTCAGGTCCATGAGCCACGTGCGGGATGACTATCTCTTGAAGTAGGGATTTACCTCTGCGGAGGTATTTTGACAAATTAGGTAATAGAACACTATGCAGGATGTACAGAAACAGCGGGACCACCGCAATTTGCCCATAGACAAGGTGGGCATCAAGAATCTAAGATACCCCATTACCGTGCGTGACAAGCGGGACGGGTTTCAACCTACGGTTGCCACCATCAATATGTATGTGAGCCTGCCGCACAAGGACAGGGGCACCCACATGAGTCGTTTTGTGGAGATGCTGAACCTGTTCCGGCCCGAGGTGTCCCTCAAAAAGTTTTCCGAGATCCTGGAGGGGATGAAAAGGCATCTCAATGCCGCTTCGGCGCACATCGACGTCACCTTTCCCTATTTCATCGAAAAGAAAGCGCCCGAGAGCCGGTCCACCGGTTTGATGGACTACACGTGCAGGATTATCGGCAACAGCAACCAGGCGGGGGAAATCGACCTGGTGTCCGAGGTGGTGGTGCCCATCACCTCGGTGTGCCCCTGTTCCAAGGAGATCAGTGAATTCGGCGCCCACAATCAGCGGGGGGAGGTCCGATTGAGCACCCGTTTCAACAAGTTCATCTGGATGGAGGACATGATCGAGCTGGTGGAAAGCACGGCGTCATGTGAGGTCTATTCCATCCTGAAGCGTGTCGATGAAAAACACGTTACCGAAAAAGCCTACAGCAACCCCAAATTTGTGGAGGACATTGTCCGGGACATCGCCCAGCAACTGAAAAAGGACGACAACATAACCTGGTTTTCGGTAAGCGCCGAGAACTTCGAATCCATCCACAACCACAGCGCCTATGCCCAGATTGTAAGTGATTGAAATCAATAGCTGACAGGCGCACCAACATATTTTCGATAGATTCTGCAAGGTAATTCTACTCCAAACGCTATTCGATTGCAGCCCGTTGGCTGTGATGAAAACAGGCGGGATCAACTGCCTATTGTTTCTTGTGTTGGACAAAGGTTGTATCGGAACATATATACGACAACCGGTATAAATGGAGGTCAACATGTCTTACAAAATGATCAGGTATGCTAAAAATGAGGCCGTCGCCACCGTGACCCTCAACCGCCCCGAAAAATACAACACCCTCAGGATGGAGATGATCGGTGAGATGGAAAGCGCGTTCCGGGAGGCCAATCAGGATGACGGGGTCAAGGTAATCGTCCTGGAGGGTGCCGGCGACAGTTTCTGCGGCGGTTTCGATTTTTCCGGAGGGTTGGAGCACTATGACCACATCCAGGAGGAGGGGTATGACCCCGGGATGGACATCAACTTCGTGACCAACCACTATCTCAGTTATGTCCCCGTGTTCATGGGGCTCTGGCGCGGTCTGAAGCCCACCATCGCCAAGGTGCACGGCTACTGTGTGGGCGGCGGGTCGGAGCTGGCCCTGTGCGCCGATCTGGTCATCGCTTCGGACGACGCACGCTTCGGGACGCCTTATTCCCGCGTTTGGGGGTGCCACCTGACCGGCATGTGGGTCTACCGTCTGGGCCTGGCCAAGGCCAAGTACTATGCCCTCACCGGTGAATGGATCAGCGGCAAGGAGGCGGCGGAAATCGAACTGATCAATTTCTCCTATCCCCTGGAGGAGCTGGATCAGAGGGTGGACGCACTGGCCCGCAAACTGAGCAACATTCCACTGACCCAGCTGATTTCGATGAAACTCATCGTCAACCAGGCTTACGACAACATGGGCCTGCAAAGTACGCAGACGCTGGGGCCGATATTGGACGGCGCCATGCGTAACACCCCCGAGGGCCGGCAGTTCGTCCGCGACGCCCTGCAGGGAGGGGTCAAGTCGGCCGTGGTCAAGCGAGACGGCCCCTTCAACGATTACAGTCAGGGGCCTTTGGAAGACCAGCCGCGACTGAAAAGTAAGTCAGGCTTGTGATCATATACAGCCCCAAGTCGAGCGTTTCAAATCAGGACAGCGTTTGGCCGTAAACCATTCCGTGTTGCGAATAGCGCATCGTGGCAAGCCATGTTACTCGGCAACGGTGTGCAGGTGCACGTCCTGCTGCGGATAGGGAATGCTGATGCCTTCCCTGTCAAAGGCTTTCTTGATATTTTCCGTGGCATCCATGTAAACACCCCAGTAATCTCCGACCTTGGTCCAGGGCCGCACCACGAAGTTGACGCTGCTGTCGGCAAGTTCGACAACGGCTATCTGAGTGGGTTTGTCCTTGAGGATGCGGTCGTCCCCGGCCAGTACATCTTGCATGACCGTGCGGGCCTTGTCGATGTCGTCGCCGTAGCCGATGCCGAAGACCATGTCCACCCGCCGGGTGCCTTTGACCGTCCAGTTGACGATGTTGTCGCCGGTGAGCTTGGCATTGGGGATGATGACGGTTTTGTTGTCCGGCGTCTGGAGCGTGGTGGTGAAGATCTGAATCTCCTCCACGGTGCCGGCCACGCCCGCCCCCTCGATGTAGTCACCCACATTGAAGGGTCTGAAAATGACCATCAGGAAGCCGGCGGCGAAATTGGAAAGACTGCCCTGCAGGGCCAGGCCGATGGCCAGGCCGGCGGCGCCCAGAATGGCGATAAACGAGGTGGTCTGGATGCCCAGTTGACCGAGAGCCGCGATGATGATGAAAGCCAGCAGGGTGATGTAGGCCATGTTGCAGGTAAACCCGACAATGATGGGATCCACGCCCCTCTTTTCCATTACCCGCCTGGCGAGGCTGCGAACGGCTTTGGCCACCCAGCGGCCCGCGATGAAAATGACCAGGGCGGCGATGATGTTGACGCCGTACAGGCTGACCATTTCCCAGATTTTGTCCATGTAAGGTTCAGTTCCCATGTTTGTTCCTCCCTTTCTTTAGAAAATTTGCTGAACGGCTAAAATTTTCATTGGTTGTGATGAGCTGGTATATAGTGGAGATGGTAACAAATATAAGGTGTATTACGGGAATTGCAACAGGTGGGGACATTGCGGCCGGCAGCGGCGGGGTGAAAGTGCCGGTGGGGTCCTTTTTTTCAAAGGGCTATATCAATCAGAAGTATTTCATAACAGGTATAACACAGGTCGGTAAAAGCAATGCGCCACTCGTGCCGTTATGGTGGCCGCTTGGCATAGAGCATTGCAGAAGGTTTGACAGCGGCGAAGCCGCGTTATCTAATAGATTGAGCCCGACCGCAGAGGCCGGGCTCAATGTATTAGTGCTGGTACAGGTGCACGTCGCGCTGGGGGAAGGGGATGTTCACGCCGCCGTCGTCAAAGGCTTTCTTGATGTTTTCGGTGGTGTCCATGTAGACGCCCCAATAGTCGTCGCATTTGACCCAGGGACGCACCACGAAGTTGACGCTGCTGTCGCCCAGTTCCGACACGGAGATCTGGGCGGCCGGGTCCGCCAGGATGCGGCTGTCCCTGCCCAGGACATCCTCGATGATCTTGCGGGCTTTGTCGATATCATCGCCGTAACCGATGCCGAAGACCAGGTCCACCCGCCGGGTGCCCTTGGCCGTCCAGTTGACAATGTTGTCCTCGGTGAGCTTGGCGTTGGGAACGATCACGGTTTTGTTGTCGAGGGTCACCAGGGAGGTGGTGAATATCTGAATTTTTTCCACCGTGCCTTCCTGGCCGGCACCCTGAATGTAGTCACCCACCTTGAAGGGCTTGAAAATGATCATGAGGAACCCGGCGGCGAAGTTGGAAAGACTGCCCTGCAGGGCCAGGCCGACGGCCAGGCCGGCGGCGCCCAGAATGGCGATGAAGGAGGTCGTTTGGATGCCCAGCTGGCCAAGAGCGGCCACGACCACAAAGGCCAGCAGGCCGATGTAGGCGATGTTGCTGGTGAAACCCACGAGGGTGGGATCGACTTGGGCCTTTTTCATCAAGCGTGTGATCAGTTTACGTACACCCTTGGCCACCCAGCGACCGACAACGAACACGACCAGAGCGGTAACGATGCTGACGCCGTACAGGCTGACCAGTTCCCATATTTTGTCTACGTATGCTTCCATTTTTTTCTCCTTATTGATGAACGTTTGCGTTTATGGCTGTTGTTTTTGTCCACCGAAAGAGATTCTCTATCACATATTAATCGATACGCACAAATAAATTCTAAAACGAACAACCTGGCAGATTCCCCCAGTGTTGGGATTCACTTTGAACTTGCAGTTACTGGCCCGTTTGCGTAGAATCGTTCCTCAACGAGTATGATGGGGAGGACACCATGGACAGAATCGGAAGCGAAACAGGCAAGCTGCGCTTTATCGTCATGCCGCTGCAGCCCGCGTCGGCGGAGCAATTCAACGGTGTCGGACTGTCGCTGCATTTTTTGTTGGGCAATACGGTTGTGCTGAACACCAACCTGAGAGAGTTCTGGTTCGGCTGGCGAACCAGGAAACTTTTTCCGGTCAAGGCGGATTTCCGGGCCTATTTGACCGGCAGCAACCGGCCGTTGGCCTTCAAACGGCTGAGTGAGGAGCAGAAGATCCGCTTCTGGCTTTACGGCAGGATCGATGGGAGCAAGGCGGTGCTGTCCATATACGACAGTGACACGGACAGCCATGCGGACAGCACCATCCCGTTTTCCGTCGACGACGGGTTGGTGGGATTCCGGGAAACGTTCATACAGCAGTTGGGAGGTTACGGCATTGCCTTTCCGCAGGAAATGCAGCCCAAGGCCCTGTGGCATGAAGCGATATCCCTGCAGGGCCTGGATGCGCTGGGGCGCGCCTTGGAGGCTTTCTACTATTATTCCGCCTACACGGACCGCAAAGACCGTATCGATGTGCGCCCTTTTGAACGGGCCGCGGCGCTGTCGCCGCAGGCCTACATGGTCCAGGACCTGCTGGGGTGGGCCCACTACCGCAACAAGGATTATCAGCCGGCCAGAACGGCATTTTTGAGGGCGGTCCTGGTGAACGCCGCCGGAACAGGGGCCATGTCGGGGCTTATGTGGTGCGGCATTTTCATGAAGCACAAGGAAGAAGCGCTGTACTGGGCATCGCGGGCCGCCGAGGTCCGCAACCAGGATATCGCCGAAGCCAGACAGAAGACGCTCAAGCGCTGGAAGAAATACAACGCCTGAATTTTCATACCTGGACGCGTTAAAGCATTTGCCATATATATGTTCCGTTTCAACATTGGATTGAAAAATAAACCCGCCACTTTCTTAAGGCATACGGAACTGTTCTGACAAAGACTATAGGCGGCTTCAGAATCATTCAGGGCACGCAATAACATACCGGAAAGGAGGGCAACCATGCCTTTAAGCGGGAAAAAAGTGATTATCCTGATCGAGGAGATGTTCAACGTTTTCGAATTCTGGTATCCCTACTATCGCCTCAAGGAAGCCGGAGCCGAGGTGACTGTCGTGGGGTCCGGGCGAACGGATGTGTTCAACGGCAAGCCTGGAACCGAGGTCAAGGCGGACATGGCTGCCGACCAGGTGTCGGTTGACGGTTTCGACGGTGTGGTGATCCCCGGTGGGTACGCACCGGACATGATGCGGCGCTATCCGGCCATGGTCGGGCTGGTGAAACAGATGTTCGACAGCGGAAAACTGGTGGCGGCCATCTGCCATGCCGGTTGGGTCCTGGCCTCTGCCGGTGTTCTCCCGGGAAAGAAGATGACCTCGTTTTTTGCTATCAAGGATGACATGGTCAATGCCGGGGCGGACTGGGTCGACCGGGAGGTTGTGGTGGACGGCAACCTGATTACCAGCCGGAAACCGGACGATTTGCCGGGCTTCATGCAGGCCATCATCGCATTCTTAGGGTAGGGCGCTGACATGCGTGCGGTCGTACAGCGGGTGAGCGCGAGCTCGGTGACGGTTGAAGGCCGTGTGATCGGGGAAATTGGGGCGGGCCTTCTGGTGTTTCTGGGGGTGGCCCGGGACGACGAGGTATCCGCTGCCGATTACCTGGCCGAAAAGATCGTCAACCTGCGGATTTTCGAGGACGTTGACCGTAAAATGAACCGTTCCCTGCTGGACATCCGGGGGGAAATGCTGGTGGTGTCCCAATTTACCCTGCTGGGAGACTGCCGCAAGGGCCGGCGGCCCTCTTTTATCCGGGCGGCGGCACCGGAGACGGCGGAGCACCTCTACCGGTATTTTGTCGAACGGGTCCGCGGCAAGGGAGTGCGGGTGGCAACCGGCCGGTTCCAGGCCATGATGGCCGTGTCCCTGGTCAACGACGGCCCGGTGACCCTGGTCCTCGAGTCCCCCGCCGGGACGGCCGCGTGAGCCGGGCCTTTTCGTACACGGATAGGCGTATGGGGTGCCGTTTAAGGCTGGGGGCGGTCTTTTTTTTCTTTATCTGCAATTGTCTGGCATGGGCGCCCGCAGCCGTCTGCATGGCGGGCTCCGATCCGTCTGCATTCGACTTTTCGAGTCTGGCGACCATGCTCGGCGCCAGGGATGCCGTCATGGTGGCGGCGCCGGACGGGAGGGTTTTGCTGGCCCACAATCCCGACCTCGAGTTGATACCGGCATCGACCCTGAAACTCCTTACCTCCCTGGCGGCGTTGCATTATCTGACACCGGATTTCAGGTTTACGACCGCTTTCTACCTGGGGAAAGACGACGGCCTGAAGATCGAGGGGCGCGGCGACCCCCTGCTGATTTCCGAAGTGGTGCGGGAGATTGCGGCCTTACTGGCAAAAGAGCTGGCAGCCTCCGGGGCGCGGCCGAGGCGTCTCGTTTTGGACAACACCTTTTTCCGGACCCCCGTCATCATTCCCGGCGTTTCCGGGTCGTCCGAACCGTATGACGCCCCTAACGGGGCACTGTGCGTCAACTTCAACACCATCAACTTCAAAAAGGAGCGGGGCGCTTTTGTGAGCGCCGAACCGCAGACGCCGCTTCTGCCGTCAGTGCTGCCCAGGGTAAAAGCCTCCGGCCTCCGGCAGGGGCGCATCACCCTTTCCCACAATCAGGACGAAATCACGCGTTACGCCGGCCACCTGTTCAACTATTTTTTTAAGGCGGAGGGCCTTCCCATTGCCGGCGGCACAACCATCGGCAAAGTAACGTCACCGGATCGTCTCCTGCTCTCTTATCGCTCCCGGTTTTCGCTGGAACAGCTTGTTGCCAAGATGCTCGCCTACTCCAACAACTTCATGGCCAACCAGGTGTTTCTCTACCTGGGGGCGGCGGAATACGGTGCTCCCGGAACGCTGGAAAAAGGGGCCATGGCGGTTGTCGCCTATGCCCGCAACGAACTTGGCCTGGAACGCTTCACCGTGAGGGAAGGGTCGGGGATTTCGCGCCTGAATCGGCTGACCGCCGGAGAGATGATGACGGTTTTGAAGGCCTTCGAGCCCTATCACGGCCTCATGAGAAACGAGGGCCGGCATTTTTTCAAAACCGGCCACCTCAGGGGCATCCGCACCCAGGTCGGCTACTATGAAATTCCGGCAAGGGGCCGCTACCGGTATGTCGTTTTCCTGAACACGCCGGGGAAGTCGATGCTTCCAATTGAACGGCGTCTCCTGAAGATCCTCGAGAGCAACCCTTGATGTTCTGCTGCATAAGGCCCTGAAACAGTACCAGCGGGGCCTCGATCATGCCCAGGCCGCCTGGCCCTGGCAGGTGATAAGGACCGGCTTGAGATCGAATCGCTTATATGGGCGTTGGAACGGGTCATCGAGGAGTAACCCCCGACGTAGAGGTGAAATTCGCGAGTATGGGTACACGGTCGGTACGCAATTGGGTCGTTTTATGATATGGGAGGGCAATATCATAAAATGGTTTTATTTTAAAAGGAGGTTCAATTGAGATTAATTACCATCGATGCGGAAAAGTGTAAACGGGACGCGCTGTGCGTGCGCGAGTGTCCTACGGCGATCATCAAGCTCAAGGACAAAGAGAGCCTGCCTCAAGTGGTGAAAGGGGGAGAGGATTTCTGCCTGCGCTGCGGGCACTGTGTGGCGGTTTGCCCCCATGGTGCGCTCGATCACGTCGACGTTCCTCTGGCAGCCTGCCCCTCTATCGAAAAGGCAGCGCCCCTCACTCCGGAACAGGTGGTGCCGTTTCTGCGGTCGCGGCGCTCCGTGCGTTTTTTCAAGGACCGTGCGGTGGAGCCGGAAATCCTGCGGCAGGTGATCGAGGCCGCCCGCTATGCACCCACCGGCAGCAACAGCCAATTGGTGGAATACACGGTATTTACGGACAAGGAAAAGATTAACCAGCTGGCCGGGCTGACCGTCGACTGGATGAAGTACATGCAGAAAAAATATCCGGGGGAGCCCACTGCCGCCTATATGCCCATGATCATAGCCGCCTGGAAGATGGGGTTCGATTCGGTCCTGCGGAGCGCCCCGGGCTTGATCGTGGCTTCCGCCCCCAGGGAATACAAGAACGGCATGGTGGACATCAGCATCGCCCTGGCCTACCTTGAATTAGCCGCCATGCCCCTGGGGCTGGGCACCTGCTGGGCCGGGCTGCTCCAGGGGGCCATGCTTTCATGGGACCCGCTCAAGGAGGCTGTCGGCCTGCCCGAAGGCCACGGGCACCACTACCCCATGATGATCGGGTATGCCAAACCGAAATACTATCGTCTGCCTGAAAGGAAGCCGCCAAAAATTTATTTCAAAGGAGGCAAGCCGGCATGATGATAAAACAGGTCGCCGTAATCGGTATGGGCACCATGGGTAGCCAGATTGGGATTACCTGCGCCGGAGGCGGATTCGATACCATCATGGTGGACACGACCGCCGCCAATATAGAGCGGGGCATGGGCGTTGTTCGCGCTTTTCTGGCCGGGCAGGAGAAAAAAGGAAACCCATTTTCAAACCGTAAGGCCGCCGCACTGCAGAGATATTCCTATGTTGAGCATTGCAACGGTTAAGAATGAATGGAGAAAAGGACACATGAACGCGAAGACATATGGATGGATGGGAAAGATTGCGAGGATCGACCTCGGCCGTTCGGCGGTCACGGAAATCGAGACGAAGGACTATGCCGAGCGGTTTCTAGGCGGGCGGGGCATCGCCACGCAGCTGTACTGGGAAAGCAACGCCTCGGAAGTGGACGCCTTCGACCCTGACAATCCCTTGATCCTGGTGGCAGGTGCCCTGGTCGCCACCGGCGCACAGGGCGCGACGCGCATGAGCGTGGTCGGCAAGTCCCCCATGCTGATGCCCGAGGGGTTCTGCTACGGTAACGTAGGCGGTTTTTTCCCGGCCTACCTCAAGCGGGCCGGGTATGACGGTATTGTTGTCACCGGGCGGGCCGCAACACCCACCTACATTTTTGTCCATGACGGCGGCGTGGATCTGCTGGAGGCCGCTTCTTTGTGGGGTAAGGGAACCTATGCGGTTCAGAAGCGCCTCAAGGACACCCATGGAAAAAACGTTCGTTTTATTGCCACCGGGCCCGCAGGTGAAAACAGGTGCCGCAATGCGACCATCATCACCGATCACGAAGGCAGCGCCACAGGCGGTTTCGGCGCGGTTATGGGATCGAAAAACCTGAAGGCCATTGCGGTCAGCGGCACGGGAAAACCGCTGGTAGCCGACAGGGAAGCTTTGAACGGGCTCAACAGGCATATCATCCATATCAGCAAACGCGGAACCCTGCGCATGCCGGTTCCCAAAAAGCAGATGCAGTTCGTAAAAACAGCGTCCTGCTACCAGTGTGCCATGGAGTGCGGGCGGGGGCTTTACCGAACGCCGGCCGGGAGGGAAGAGGTCAGGAAGTGCCAGGCCATGACCGTATACATGCCGTATGCGGCCATGCGATCCGAAGAAGGTATCGACACGGCCCTGGATGCAACCCGGCTGTGCAACGACTATTCCATCTGCTCTATGGAAGTTCAGAACATCCTTCTCTGGATGGGCGCCGCCTATCAGGACGGATTCATTTCGGACAAGGACACCGGGCTGGAATTCGCATCCTTGGGCTCGGCCTCGTTTTTCGAACGACTGGTGACCATGATCTCCCGGCGTCAAGGGTTCGGCGATATCCTGGCCGAGGGGATTCTGCGCGCCGGAGAAGCCCTCGGGGAACAGGCCAAAACCTATTTCAGCGGATTCAACAATGCCGTGGGTCTCGACGGCGTCTACGCGCCCCGCGAGTATTCGATCACGACGCTGCTTTACGGACTGGAACCCAGGCAGCCCATAGCCATGCTGCACGATGTCAGCCACCTGATCGCACGCTGGCTGCTGCACCTGATCAGGCCCGACCTGTCGCCTACCTCGGCGCAGGTTTTCCGTGCGGCGGCCGAGAAATTTTGGGGGCATGCAAAGGCCTGGGACATGACCACGCTGGAGGGGAAGGCCGTGGCAACGGTCAGGATACAGGATCATACCTATGTGAAGGACAGCCTGGGCCTGTGTGATTTCGGATGGCCCATCATGGATTCCTTCAATACCGGGGACAAGACCGGCGACCCGACGCTCGAAAGGCGGCTTTTTTCGGCGGTTACCGGCATCGCCACGGATCAGGAGACGCTCGATCGTTACGGTGAACGGATTTTCAACCTTCAGCGGGCCGTCCTGCTGCGCGAAGGCTGGAAGGCGCTGGAGGATGATCGCCCCAAGGACTTCAATTTTACGGAGCCGCTTGCCTGGGATCCGCTAAACCCGAAACTGATCGTTCCCGGACCGACGGAAGAGCCGGTGTCCGTGAAAGGCAACACGCTGGATCGGGCAGAGTTCGAAGCGATGCGCAAAACGTTTTACGGGCTCAGGGGCTGGGACGAATCCACGGGCCTCCAGAAAAGGAGCCGGTTGGAGTCGCTGGACTTGTCGTCCGTGGCCGAGCATCTAGACAACCGGTGTCTGCTGGCCGGTTGAGGTTTCCCCAAGGTTGCAGCGATGAGGTCAACGTATTCTTTTTTTATGCCGGAGGACTGCGGCCAGCAGTCTTTGGTCCCGGTTTGATATCTGGAGTTGAACCGAAAATATGGAACAAGAAGAATCTAAAAATGAAGAAGCTCACTCCAAAATCGACCGCCGAATGGCCCGACTGTCATTAGCTGCGTTGGGCGTGGTCTTCGGAGATATCGCCACCAGCCCGATATATGCCATCAGAGAGTGTTTTCATGGTGAATACGGTATATCCGTGAGCAATGCGAATGTTCTTGGAATCCTCTCTTTGATGTTCTGGGCCCTCGTCATGATCGTGGGTTTCAAGTACATGGTATTTGTTTTTCGTGCGAACAACCAAGGTGAAGGCGGTATCATCGCTCTGACTGCCCTGATCCACGGACAAAGAGCAGCTTCTCGAAGTCGGCATCCTTTGGGTGCAGTGGCTTTGGGACTTTTTGCCGCCTGCCTGCTGTACGGGGATGGAATGATCACTCCGGCTATCTCCGTATTAAGCGCCGTTGAAGGCATCGGAATTATTACTTCTGTGTTTGACCCCTATGTGATCCCGTTGACAATTGTCATTCTCTGCGGCCTGTTTCTGATCCAACGCCACGGGACTGCGCGGGTAGGCGGTCTTTTCGGTCCAGTAATTCTGATTTGGCTGTGCTTTCTGGCCCTGACCGGGGTGTTTCAGATCGGGAAAGCACCACAAGTATTATTGGCTATTTTCCCCTGGCATGCTGTTCGATTTCTGGTATTCAACAAACTGCACGGGTTTGTGGTGTTGGGGGCGGTTTTTTTGGTCGTAACCGGAACCGAAGCGCTATATGCGGATATGGGCCACTTTGGCACTCGGCCAATTCGGCTGACATGGTTTGTTCTTGTTTTTCCCGCTCTGGTTTTGAATTATTTCGGGCAGGGGGCGCTGTTGCTGGGTCATCCCGAAGTAGCGGCTCATCCGTTTTACGCTATGATTCCTTCATGGGCCATGATTCCAACGGTGTTATTAGCCACGCTGGCCACCATAATTGCATCTCAAGCTGTTATCAGCGGTGCCTTTTCCCTAACCCGCCAAGCGATCCAACTGGGATACCTGCCGCGCTTGAACATCAGACATACCTCAGCAACTCAAATTGGACAGATATACGTGGCCCCTGTAAATTGGATGCTCATGATCTCTACCGTCGCGTTGGTCACAGGCTTTCAATCCTCTAGCAAACTCGCCGCCGCCTACGGGGTGGCAGTCACATCCACTATGCTCATTACCACGACGCTTTTTTTTATTGTGGCTTACAGACAATGGAAGTGGCCTCTGGTTTGGACGGTTCCGCTGACTGCTCTCTTTTTCATAGTGGATGTCCCGTTTTTTGTCGCTAATCTCAGCAAAATCCTTCACGGAGCCTGGTTTCCGTTAGTTATCGGCGCGGCCTTTTTCACACTGATGCTCACTTGGTCTAAAGGACGTCGCATCCTGGCAAGAAAGTTGCGCGAGATCATGCCACCGATTCATCAATTCATCGTCGATCTGGCAAGCCTTCCACCAAAAAAAATTGTTGGGGATGCCGTCTTTTTAGCCGGCAGTCCCAGTGCCACACCTGTTGCCCTGGCAAAGAACGTCAAGCACAACAAGGTCGTGCACAGTCGAACGATTTTACTTCATTTTCGGGTGGAAAATGTTCCACGGGTTCCTAGTTTTGAAAAAATCCAGACTGAAAAATTGAGCGTAGGATTTCATCGCATTGTGGCCCGTTATGGATTCATGGAAGATCCGAATTTGGACAGTGTGCTTAGCTTGGCACGAGAGCAGGGTTTAGATCTAAATCTGGAAACCACGAGTTTTTACATCGGCCGTGAAAAACTGATCATTGCGGATACATCCGCCATGGCTCACTGGCGTGCATCTCTTTTTATTTTTATGTCCCGCAATGCCGCTGATGCCACCTCATTTTTCAGTATTCCAGAAGACCACGTGATTGAGGTTGGCGCTCAGCTGGAGATATGACACATGCCTGTTATCATCAATGGCGGCAGTCCTCTATTTGCGATATCTTATTCTTAAACCTCCCACCAAGAGTCATAAACGAAATGATACTTTCCCCAGGGGGAATGTGTCTAGCTCCTCTACTGCGTTTCTGCTGCGGCACGAAACGAGGATTTCACCCCCAGCGGCCACCAGGTCCGTGATGTTTTGCAGCACTCGGACCCTGCTCGAGCCCGTTAGAATCTGGATTGTGTTGCACTAAACATATCAACTTGAAGAGCCTCCCTCACCCGAGCCCACATTGATCGGCTTGTTCTCTTCCACACGGTCTACTGGTAAACCTGAAAATTCGCTGTCAACGCGAACGATTGGGTTCGGAGCAGTCCGAATGGTCAGTTGAAATGCATCGGGCCTGGCATAATGGCCGGCTACATCCAAATTCCACTTCGTGCCCCGGATATTGTTTAAATCCACATCGGCATATAAAATTCCTTCCTCTTTGCTCAATGGGCCGGCCAGAATATTTCCTTCAGGATCGGCAATCATGCTGTTGCCCGTGTTTATCCAGTCACCGGCTTCTTTGTAGTATGGCTCGAGTTGTGGCATGCGCTCGAGGATATCTCTTTTTTTTAGAACCATACAACATCCGACAACATAAACCCGGCCTTCCCTTCCAATGTGGCGAAGCGTGGATTGCCAAGCCTCCCCTTCATCGTATGTTGGTGCCACGTAGAGTTCAATACCCCTACCGTAGAGGCTGTATCGGACTAAAGGCATGTAGTTCTCGTGGCAAATCAGCCCTCCTATTTTGCCAATATTTGTATCATATACATCGAGAGTACTTGGATCTCCATATGCCCAAACGGTTCGCTCGGACACCGTAGGTACGAGTTTCTGATGGTAACCTATAATATTTCCATCCGGTCCAATTAGGATATTCGTATTGAACAAACTTCCTCTGCTCGCACTCTCATTTCGTTCATTAACACCGATGGACAAGTATATCCCTGCCTCTTTCGCGGCCTGGCCCAACCTGTCTGTTGTCGGGCCCGGTATGGTGACGGCCTGATCTACAAGCTCTCCATAAAGCTGCTGATTTAATACGATCTGGCCGGCTGGAACAAGCCATATCCAGTCAGGGTAGGTTGGGATGAAAACTTCGGGGAAAACAGCTAACTTGGCACCATTATCACCGATTTCCTTAATCAGAGAACACGCCTTGGCAACGGTTGCATCGCGATCCATGAATACTGGAGATGCTTGCACGGCTGCAATCCTAAATGATTTTTTTTCCATGTCATTGTCCTTTGAAGATCAGCGCATGACGCACTGTACGGTTGTATTTAACGATATTGTATATATCAATCCCGGTTCCATGGGCAACCAACAAATAAAAAGGCCGGCTTGCCTAACGAATGGCAACCCGGCTTTCTATTTAAGAACCGTGGCTTTCCGTCCCTGTTTCACAGCAGGTTTGGTTTTTTCATTTCATTCTTATCAATATATATCTTAATTTTTGACACAATGTGGTATTTGTCAAATCTAATTTCGACTCTCAAGCAGCTAATAGTGATATGTTTATCATCTTGCGGTGTAGGCAGTTTAGTCATTTGGGCAATTTTATTTTCTAAGCCAATTGCAGATATGAAAAGTTGGAAAATAAAAAATGCAGGGCCGGATTGACAGCCCTGCATTTTTCATTACTTCAAAAAGAAACTCTCAACCTGTTTGTCCTTACTGGCGGCTCGCGTTTGATTGCATCTCCATCAAAACGTTGTCTATACTCAGAGAGCTTCCTTTCGTTGGCGGAAACTCCTTGAAACTCTCAAGAAATTTCGCCACATACGCCTGGGCGGGAACAAACAAAAACATGGTTTCAGCATAAAAATTACGAAGGTACATGGATGAATCCATTCCCACCTCGTAAGGATCCATCCTCAAATTAACGATAATCGGCCAACTTGGTGTTTTGCGATATGCTTCATTAATGGATCCTTCCATGATGGTGAAGTGTGCCTTCCAGTCATTGTAGCGTACTGCATTCAGATGGCCCCCTGCATCAAAGTAGAAAATTTCTTTTCTTTTTCCAGAACCTTTACCAGTGAGAAGGTCCATCTGATTGTACCCATCAAGATGCACCTTGAAATTCTTGCCGGCAGCCTGATGTCCCTTAAGCAACTTTTCTTTGATATCCGGTTCGCCGGCAGCAGCCAAAAGGGTGGGCATCCAGTCTTCATGGGAAAAAATGTCATTGATAACGGTACCTGGTTTTATGTGACCGGGCCACCTGACCATCTCTGGTACGCGAAAGCCGCCTTCCCAGGTCGTACCTTTCTCACCGCGAAACGGTGTCGTGCCTCCATCAGGCCAGGTAAACTTCTCCGCGCCATTGTCGGTGCTGAATATAACGATGGTGTTGTCGGCAATGCCCAGTTCCTCCAACTTGTCCAGAAGTGCGCCGACACTGTCGTCAAGCTCCATCATACCGTCGGCATAGAGACCATAACCGGACTTATTTTTGTATTTGTCACTCAAATGAGTCCAGACGTGCATACGCGTTGTGTTATGCCAGACAAAGAAGGGTTTGCCGGCCTTATGGGCTCTCTCAATGAAATCAAGGCTGGCATTGAGAAACTCGGTATCAGCTGTTTCCATCCTTTTTGAAGTCAAAGGGCCGGTATCTTCGATCTTACCATCAGCAGTGGCGTGTATCACACCCCTGGGGCCAAACTTTTTATGGAACGCTGGATCGTTAGGGTAAAACTGACTCTCCGGTTCTTCTTCAGCATTGAGGTGGTAAAGATTGCCAAAAAATTCGTCGAAACCATGTTTGGTGGGCAGGTGCTCATCCCGGTCGCCAAGGTGGTTCTTTCCGAATTGCCCGCTCATATAACCATGGTTTTTTAACAGTTCCGCTATGGTCGGGTCCTTATCCTGAATACCTTGCTTGGCACCCGGCATACCGATGGTTAACAAACCTGTGCGGAACGGATGCTGGCCAAGAATGAAGGAAGCACGCCCGGCGGTACAGCTTTGCTGTGCATAAGCATCGGTGAAGATAGCCCCTTCATTTGCGATTCGATCAATATTTGGAGTTCTCCCCCCCATCAAGCCGTTGTGGTAGGCGCTGATGTTCATTACGCCGACATCATCGCCCCAGATTACCAGAATGTTGGGTGTGTCTGTTGCCGCCGCCATGCCGTTGGTGAAGGTCAGCAAGATAGCTGCGGCAGCTATGAGCATCAAAAATAATAGTTTTCCTTTAATCATCATGAGTCTCCTTTTTTTGTGGTTAGGGATGGATCAATAAATTTTTGAAGGCCGGTTAAAACCGAGTAATTTTTCCTGATTTTCCTTCTCAAAAATCAGGAAAATAAAAATAACTCTCTGCGTTCTCAGCGTACTCGAGCGCAAGCGGGCGAAAGAAAATGGTTCTTTTACCCACACGCAAAGCACAGCTTGGGCCTTCAGCTTAGCCGAAGGTTTAATAGACGAATTAATTTGAGGTCAATCGTTGTAAAAGATGCCGATTGGAAAATATAGATTCGGAACGGCATTTTGTCAAACGCTATAACCTCATAGCACAGAAGCAGGTGTTTCAATATGGATGTTGTCAAATCATCCTTTCGATCTCCATAATCCTCTTTTTCAGCTTTTTCAGCGAGACGGGTACGGCGGTCTTCAGCTCCTGGGCGAACAGGGAGACCTTGTACTCCTGGATGTGCCAGAACAGTTCCTCCACGGCGGCGCGTTTTTCCGGGGAAGCCGAATCGCCGAGATCTCCTATTAACCTGTTCAGGGAATCGATGGGCATATCGAGGTCCCTGCAGCGTTGCCTGTCTTTTTCCAGGTTTGCGACGCCCCTCTCCGCCCTGATGGCGACCGCATTGATGTAGCGGGGCAGGTGTCCGAGACGCGCGATGTCATACAGCGATACGAAACTTTCCGGAACCAGATCGGCCAAATCACCGCGCAGGGCTTCCAGAAACGTCAGGATTTGTTCCTTGCCCGCGTTGGCGCTTTCCAGGCGGTGGATCACCATGCGCGTTTCGAAGTAGGCTTTCAGGGTCTCCACGGTTTTTTCGAATTTTTCATTGCCGCGGGTGTGGATGCCTTCCACGGCGAAGCGCTCCTCCAGGCGCAGGTATTCCGATTCCGCGCGGATGTCGCGTTCGAACAGGCGCCGGACAGTGTCGTCGAACAGGCACTTTTCCACCTTCCCGCGGCCGCCGAAATACCGGGCCGCCTTGTCCAGCTGCCCTGGCAGTTTCAGGTTTTGCCGCAGGAATTTCAGGTCCTGGGAAAACGTGCGGGTAAAAAGAGCCGCCACGCCTTTACGGTGCGATTCCCGGGCCCGGGCGGCGTCCGGGAACAGCCGCAGGCTGATGGTGTCACCCTCGGTTTTCAATCCCGGATAGGCGGTGCATGTCGATCCCCGGTCACCTTTCAGGGTAACCGTTTCGGGAAGATCGCCGAAATTCCAGGACCGGATTTCGGGTTTTTCCCACTTTTCCCTGAGCCTTGCCAGGAGATGCGACGCCGTTTGCGGGGGGGGCGCCTTGTCCAGTATCGTCGTGCTTCGGCCCTGCCGGATGACCCTTTTCCCGGCGTCGACGAGTTCTATTCTCATTTTGAGGTGGTCCGGCAACGCTTCAAGGGGCCAGGCGTTGGCGGGAATGTCGACATTGAAGCGCCGGTGGATGAAGTTTCCCAGGGCAACGACCAGGGGGGTGTCGCTAGCGGGCATCTCCCGCACGGCGGTTTCGACGGTGGCATTGACCGGCACGAGCCGCTTGCGATATTCCTTGGGCAGGCTTTTGATCAGGGCGGTGATCTTTTCCCCGAGCATGCCGGGCACCAGCCAGTCCAGCCTCGCTTTGTCGATGGAGGAGGCATCGGCGGCGGGGATCTTGACGGTCAGTCCGTCGTCTTGTCTTCCGGGCTCGAACTGGTACAGGGCCTCGAAAGCCTTGTTGCCCAGTCTGACTTTGTCGGGAAAGCGATCGATCTCGTTCTGATCGGGTGTGTAGCGCAGCAGGTCCTCCTTCGTCAGCTTCAGAAAGTCATCCGACCCTTTTTCCCGGATCATCCGCCTGAGGGTCCGTGTGTCGTAGACCCGCACGGGCAGCCTGTCTTCGTAGTAGGCAGCCATTTCCGCATCGTGCACCAGGATGTCGCGGCGACGGAATTTGTCTTCCACGGAGCGAATCTCTTCTATCAGTTCAAGGTTGTGTCTCAAAAATCCGAAGGGGGTTTTAACCTCTCCGGTCACGAGCGCCTGCTGGATGAATATCCGGGTCGCTTCCGCCGGGTCGATGGGGCCGAAGGAAACCGGTCGCCCGGGTACGATGATCAACCCGTAAAGGCTGACCTGTTCGGTTGCCACCACTTCTTCCCGGTTTTTTTCCCAGTGCGGGTCACTGTACGTGCGCCGGCACTGGTTCCCACCGAGGGCTTCCAGCCATTCGACGTCGATGTTGGCCACGATTCTGGCAAACAGCCTGGACGTTTCCACGAACTCCGCGGCCACGATCCAGGGACCCGGGCTCTTGAACAGGCCGGACCCCGGGAAGATCATCACCTCCCTGTCACGCGCCCCTTTGTAATACTGTTTTTCCTGCTGGCGGGCGATGTTGGATAAAAAGCCGCTCAGGATGGATTTGTGCACGGCCGCATAACGTTCGGAAAATCCGGTGCCGGAACGGCCTTTATGGGGCTTGCCATTCCCCGCAATTTTCTTTCTGTGGGCTTTTATGTCGTTTTCCGCCAGAATCATCGAGATCTGGTTGTGGATGTCGAGCCACTCGCGCATGCGCCGGAAGGAAAGAAAATGCGTTTTGCAGAATTTTTTCAGTTTGGAGGCGCTTCCCTGCGCCCCTGCCGACGCGTTGTAGCGTTTCCATATATTGAGCAGGGCGATGAAATCGGATTGCGGGTCCCGAAACACGGCCTGGGCCTCGTCGGCGGCCTGCTTTTTTTCGGCTGGGCGTTCCCGCGGATCCTGGATGCTCAGGGCGGCTGCAATGACGGTGATTTCCTCCAGGCAGCCTTTTTGGCGGGCCTCGATGATCATCTTGGAAAGTCTGGGATCTAAGGGCAGTTTGGCCATCAGGCGCCCTGTCGCCGTCAGCCGATAGGCACCGCTTTGCGGCTGCCGCCCTTTTTTAGGCGTTGCCTTTTTCAGGCGCGGGCCGGATGTTGCCGCCGGCTCGATGGCGCCCAATTCCAGGAGCAGGTTGATCCCGTCCTTGATGCTTTTGTCGTCGGGCCGGTCGATGAATGGAAATGTTTCGACCGCCCCCAGTTTCAGGTGGATCATGCGCAGGATGACTTCGGCCAGGTTCGAACGTAGAATTTCCGGTTTGGTGTACAGGGGGCGGCTGAGGTAGTCTTCTTCCGTGTACAGGCGGATGCAGACGCCGTTCTCCACCCGGCCGCAGCGGCCCTTGCGCTGGTCTGCGCTGCTGCGGGACACGGGTGCGACGGGCAGGGCCGTGATCCTGTAGCGGGGGTTATAGCGGGAAATGCGGGCCAGGCCGGTGTCCACCACGTATTTTATTCCGGGTATGGTGATGGACGTCTCGGCCACGTTGGTGGCCACGATGATCTTGCGTCCGGATATGCGTTTGAACACCTTTTTCTGCTCGCCGGAGGAAAGCCGGGCATAGAGAGGCAAAACGGTCGTATGGGGATCGTTTTTGCCTTCGATCAGGCTGCAGCACTCGCGGATGTCCTGTTCGGTGGGCATGAATACCAGTATGTCGCCGAAGCGGCTTTGCCTCTTGAGCCGTTCCACGGCCATGGCGGCCGCTTCGACATGGGTGGTGTCGCCGTCGCCGTCTTTGCCGCCGGTTTCGGCAGCATGGCGTGTTTCCACAGGGTACATACGTCCGGACACCTCGATGATGGGCGCTTCGCCAAAGGCCTTTGAAAATTTTTCCGTGTCGATGGTTGCCGAGGTGATAATCAGCTTCAGGTCTCTGCGCCGGTTCAAAAGGTCTTTCAGGATGCCGAGCACGAAATCGATGTTCAGGCTTCTTTCGTGGGCTTCATCCACGATGATGGTGTCATAGGCGTTCAGATAAGGGTCTGTCTGGGCTTCGGCCAGCAGGATGCCGTCGGTCATGATTTTGACGAACGTGTTGCCGCCGGTTTTCTCCTTGAAGCGGATCTTGTAGCCGACCGCATCCCCCAGGTTGACGGCCAGTTCATCGGCAATGCGCTGGGAGACGGTGGTGGCTGCGATTCGGCGGGGCTGGGTACAGCCGATCATACCGGCAATACCCCTTCCGGCCGCCAGGCAGAACTTGGGGAGCTGGGTGGTTTTGCCGGATCCTGTTTCTCCGGCGACAATCACCACCGGATGTTCACGGACGGCTGTGATGATCTCGTCTTTTGCGGCCGTGATCGGCAGGTCCGGGTCATACGAAACCGCGGGCACGTGGTTCTTGCGCCATGTCCGCCTTTCCGCCGATTGCCCGAGGCGTTTCTCGATCCCCCTCAGGAGGTCGCGCACCCGCCCGTGGTTCCCGCCTTTGCGCTGAAGCTGACGGACCCTTCGAACTTTTTTGAGGGCTTCGATGCGGTCGGCATGCATGGCACCTTGCAGAAGACGGTCGATTCTTTTATGATGTAATAAAATGTCAGACATGCGGGTTGAATCACGACAGCGGGCGCATCATGATCGATTTCCAACAACCGAAACGCCCAGTTCAAATTAGGTATAATTGTGTTTGACCCCTTTTATGGCTATCGCCGATATAAATCAAGTCTGACTCCCTTCATAAGCCACCGGATCGGCCGGCGATCGCCGATTTTCGGGAAAGGAGCGGCGCCATGAAAAGTTATCGAAAGGAATTGTGGTTCGAGGTGCCCACGCGGCGGGCCTTCATCAACATCACCCCCGACGTGCAGCAGTGCATCGGCGAAAGCGGCATCGAGGAGGGCCTGGTGCTCTGCAACGCCATGCACATCACCGCCTCGGTTTTTATCAACGACGACGAATCCGGCCTGCACCACGACTATGACGTCTGGCTGGAGAAGCTCGCCCCCCACGAGCCGGTGCAACGCTACCGTCACAACGTGGGCGAGGACAATGCCGACGCCCACATGAAGCGGCAGATCATGGGCCGGGAGGTCGTCGTGGCCATTACGGCCGGACGGCTCGATTTCGGGACGTGGGAGCAGATCTTCTACGGTGAATTCGACGGCCGGCGCCGTAAGCGGGTGCTGGTCAAAGTCATCGGCGAATAACGGCGTAACGCTTCGTTCGTGGTGTGCTGAAAAATCCACCGGCTGTAGCCGAGGCGGTCGACCCAATAATGTCTGGAGGTGTCTCCATGGCAACCGACCGGGATAAGATAAAAATTCTAATCATTGAAGATGAGCCATTGGTTCTCGATTTGGTTGTCACCATCTTGAAGCGATTCGATTTCGATTTGCTGACAGCCACCAACGGCGATGACGGCATCGGGATTTTCGAGAAAGAGATCCCGGCCATTGTTCTCACGGACATCAACCTGCCGGGTGCGTCCGGGATGGATATATTGAAGCGGGTCAAACGCGCGTCTCCGGCCACCCAGGTCATCATTTTTTCCGGCGTGGGCACGACCAGCGATGTCATTGAAGCACTCCGCATGGGGGCCAGCGACTACCTGGTCAAGCCTGTCAACGCGGGGCTTCTCATTCACACGGTCAAACGATGCCTGGAACGCATCGAACTTATCCGTGAGCGTATGGAGCGCAAGGCCATTCTCGAACGTGAGGTTCGCGAGCGGACGGCCGGGCTCAGACGCATTTTTTACGAAACCGTCAAGGTGCTGGGGCGTCTGACCGAAAAAAGAGACCCCTATACGGCGGGGCACCAGCAGCGTGTGGCCCTTTTGGCCACGGCCATCGGCCGAAAACTGGGGCTTTCCGCAAACACCCTCGAAATAATAAATGTGGCCGGGCTGCTGCATGATATCGGGAAAATCGCCGTGCCCGTCGAATTGCTGGTAAAACCCGCTAAATTGACGGCGCTGGAGATGGATTTGATGCGCATGCATCCGCAGGCAAGTTACGACATCATAAGGGACATTCCTTTTGTCGAGTCGCTGGGCAAGGACGTTTCCGAGCTGGTCCTGACCCATCATGAACGGCTCGACGGCAGCGGGTACCCGCGCGGTCTCACGGGGGATCAAATCGAGCGGGAGTCGAAAATATTGTGCGTGTCGGATGTCATCGAGGCCATGTCTTCCCACCGGCCCTATCGTCCGGCCACGGACATGGAAACGACAAAACGGGAAATCATTTCCCAAAAAGGCAGACGCTATTGCCCGGATTGTGTGGAAGCCTGCCTCGAACTCATCGAGGAGAGCGGTAACGACACCCGCCGTCTTTTTTCGGGCCCTTGACATACAGGACGTTTGTAACGATCTTTTATCACGTAGTTTAAAACTGTGAAACGATCGAGGGATGGACAGATGCACATTTCCACCGAACAGATGGCGCAAATCAATGACAATCCCCTCTATCGGACCATCGGCCTGCGGGCGGTTTCCGCTACGGAGGGAAGGGTGGTTTCGGAGCTGCTGCCCCACGACAACGTCTGCTGGCCATTCCCGGGGCAACCCCACGGCGGCATTCTGTTTACCCAGATGGATTCCACCATGGCCTGGGCCGTGCTGACGGCTTACGGGGAAGAGAGCAGCTGCACCACCGTCAACCTGGAAATTCAGTACCCGTCACCGGCCCAGGGACCGATCTTTACCTGTGAGGCAACGGTGGCGCACCGTACCGGCCGTACCTGCTTTGTGAGGGGGGAAAGCCGCGACGAGGAGGGGCGGCTGGTCGCCATGGGCCAGGGGACGTTTCGGATAATTAAAGTGAAACCCCATTGGTAGCCAGTGGTCTATCACCGTCGGCGACACTCGAAATCCATTATTTTACACAATCCCGCCCGGCCGTGATATAGAATTCAGCCATCGGGTATTTTCACCAGCAAGCATCAGGAGGGCACCATGAGCGAGTCACATTCTGCGGAAACCATCATGAGATCAGCGCGCGGGTTCATGGCGAGCAGGATACTTTTAACTGCCGCCGAACTGGATCTGTTTACACTCCTCGGGTCGAAACCCATGACGGCCGAAGCGGTGACGGCCGCGAAGGGGACCGATTCCCGGGGCACGACCATCCTCCTCGATGCACTGACTGCGCTCGGATTTCTGGTCAAGGAAAACAGTCGATACCGGCCGGAACCCGCGGTAGGCGCTCTGCTTTCGGCCGACGCCCCGGAATCGGTGCTTCCCATGGTCCTGCATTCGGCGACACTGTGGAAAACGTGGTCTCAGCTGACGGGGATCGTGCGCGGCGAGGTGAAACCCGGTATGGAGGAAACGGGCGCCCTGGGGAAGGATAACTACAAGGCCTTTATAGGCGCGATGCACGTCGTCGGTTCCCGTTTTGCGCCTGACGTCGTGGCAGCCATCGATCCACAGGGCGTTCAGGCGTTGATAGATATCGGTGGTGGATCGGGCGCTTACACGCAGGCATTTCTCCGGGCATGTCCGGAAATGAGAGCGACCCTGTTCGATTTGCCCCGGGTGATCGAAATTGCGCAGGCGCATGCCCGGCGCGCCGGTATGCTCGACCGTATTACCATGGTTGCGGGAGATTTTTACCAAGATGACCTGCCGGCCGGACACGACATCGCTTTATTGTCCGCCATTATTCACCAAAACAGTTTGGATCAAAACCTGTCGCTTTACCGCAAAGCGTATCATGCGCTGAAACCGGGTGGAAGAATTGTCGTTCGAGACCATGTGATGTCTGAAGACCGGACCGATCCGCCTGACGGCGCGCTGTTTGCCGTCAATATGCTGGCGGGAACGACGGGGGGTCGCACCTATGCATTCCAGGAGATAAGCGCTGGCCTGGTCGAGGCCGGGTTTGAACGTGTGAACTTGATCCAAACCAGGGGGATGCTGTCCCTCGTGGAGGGTTACAGACCCGACTGAAGCGCCCCTATAGAGGCAGATCGAAAAAATGCCCTGACCGCCGGCGTCGGAAAATATCTCAAAGCTACGCGGTTCTGAACAGCAGCGGGATCAAAATCCTTAATAAGAGAATTATGATCCCGAATGCCGCCGGCATCGAGGTCACCAACCATTTTTCGACAAAGCTGTCGATGATTGCCTTTTCCAGATTGTTTTCAGGGTATAATACCGTAGCAAGAGACCGCCTACAACAAGAACTACATAAGCTGCAAGCCGTACGGTATCCATTTCACCTCCTGCGTGTAATCCTTTTATCACTGACAAAGTGGGTTTAGTGATCTGGCCACGTTTCACCTACAACGCAGTTGCGCCCTTTCAGTTTGGCCTTGTAAAGGGCTCTGTCTGCCAGCCGGATAAGCTTGTTTTCCGTCAGCGAGTCACTCGGGATGCCGTTGCCGGCTCCAATTGTTACGGTAACGTGGCGCGCCACCGGAGATTTTTGGTGTATTATCCGTAGCCGCTCGATGCCGGTCCGTATTTGCTCAGCCAAATGCAATGCACCATCGAGTGGCGTATTCGGCAAGGAAAGCACAAACTCGTCACCACCGTATCGTGCGACAATATCGGCGGTTCTGTGGACGGTGGTATCAATCGCTTGGGCTATGTCGCGGAGGCATTGGTCACCGTGGAGGTGCCCGTATGAATCGTTGTAGCTTTTGAAATAATCAACGTCAAAGATAATCAATGACAGTTCACCTTTTTCACGTTTGAGGCGAGCCCATTCTTTATGGAAAATTTCGTCAAAATAGCGACGATTGAAAACCTGAGTTAAACCGTCGATGCGAGACAGCGTTTTGAGTTTTTCGTTAGCCATGAGAAGTTTCTTCTGTGCCGCTTCACTTGCCGTGATATCATCCAAAATTATTACCTGGGTATTTTGAATGTGATCCGATAAAACGACTCGTACATCCAATATACGCTCGCCGATGGATATTTTGAGGGGGTTGTCTTCTCTGTCGCTTTTTGATTTGGGAACATCAAGCAATGATAGAATGTTATTGCCGCTCTCTTCCTTAAACAGCTGATTCACATGGCGCCCCAGCATTTCCTCGGATGATAGATCAAAAAAATCTAAAGCCATTGGATTGGCGTATATAATACGATGGTTTTGATCAAACTCGATAATTCCGCTGATTATGCTGTCCAGCATAACACGAAAATGGCGATTGATGATGAGAAGCTCACTGGTAATGTTTCGTGGTGCCAGGTCGTCCACGCCTAAAACCCTATTGCTTAATACCGGATCCCATAACAGCAGCGGTTCAGCTAATAACTGATTGATCATGGCTTCCATTTTGGAATAGACAACCTTAGCGACGCAGATATTGGCTCCGAATTTTTTTGTATTGATCGATTCTTCAGCCGCAATGGCGGAGAGGATTACAATGGGTGTTGTCTTGAACTTCGTTTTGCGTCTAATAATTTGGCACAAGGCTTTTCCGTCTATGTTGGGCATCACCAGATCAATAAAGAACAGATCCGGTGTGTACGATTCGAGAATGTCAATTGCGGCAACGGCATCGTTGGCTGTCACAATGTTCAATCCGTGCTTTTCATGGATTCTAACCAAAAATTTAAGCATAATCGGATCATTATCGACAGCGAGGACATTTTTAATGGAGATTGTGGCCGCTGAATTAGGTAAAGCTTCTATCATTTTGCAAAATCCTCGTTGGTCTTGATCGTTACACCCTGCCGGAGGCGGGCGGCTAGCGCATTTGCCATATATATGTTCCGTTTCAAAATTGGATTGGAAGGTGGAGGGTTTATAGACCTAAGCAGATACGATTGCGTTTCATTGCTTACCCCGAGAGGGCTTGAATTTAATCGCATCCTGCAGGCAGCGTGTCTTTATACATCTCGAAGCAAAGGCAGATTGCATCCCTTTCATGGTCCTTCAATGCGATGAATCGGCAGCCAATACCCCGCTTTGTCTGGCTGACGATTTTGGCTTTGAATTTTATCGCGCTCCTTTCGGTCGGAAGCTTCGTGTTGACGACAATGGTTTGACCGAGTTTTAGCTTCCCCGGAATTTCCGCCTCGATAAAAATGCCGCCCAAGCTGATATCCGTAATTTTCTGAACGCCCGTCAGGCCGAGTACGCTTGCGGTGCAATGAAGTTCGAGCCGTGGGTGCTCTCTTCTCTCAACGCTAACTTTTTTCTGCTCGCTTCTAATATCAGCCATGCCCTTACGGTACTCCTTGCATATTTTGCGTCTTATGGATGACCACCGTACGTCAGCATATACCTACATGGCAAATGTTGGTAATGGTGTCAAGAATGGATCGCCTAAACCTCAACTATGGGGTAAACGGGCGCATTACGTTGCAAGGGGCCACTGGAGATTCATGGCTTCGAGGTGCCAGCCTGAAGACCGAACGGCAATGATGTTCAATGCCGCCACATCCTGCTTCAACCGGAAAAGATTATGTAAGGGCATGCCCAGAAGGTGGCACAACAATACCCTGTTTGTACCGGCATGGCCCACGATTAGCATGTCGTTCGCGGGCGGTTGCATGAGCTCCTGGAACCGAAAAACGACTCGCTTCTGAAGATCGAGAAAGGACTCACCGCCCGGCGGCCGGAAATGTGCCATATCTTCACCACGGCGTTTGTATGCTTCCGGAAAGCTTTTTCTAACATAGTCGAATTCGAGTCCTTCCCAATCACCCAGGTCAATCTCTTTCAGGTCGGGAAACATCACCGGCCGAACGCCGTTTCGCCGGCCGATGATGGCGGCGGTGTCCGCGGACCGCTTCAGGCCGCTGCAGGCGATTCGCTTTAACGGGACAGAGGAAAACCATTCGGCCCACCGCTCCGCCTGCCGGATGCCCTTCGCACTCAATGCCGCGTCGGTTTGACCGATGTAGCGCCCGGCGGATGTCTCGGGTGTGTGCCCGTGGCGCAGCAGGAAGACGGTGACATTTTCAAGTCGAATTCCGTTCATGTGACGCTCAGGTCGTGATGCCTGCCTTCAGGATGATTTCCATAACTGGCCGGTGAACAATCGTTTCTACGCACCGGTCGAACCATAATGCCGCCCGCTTTCGTTTTTGGATTTTTTCCCGGATGTCGGTCCGGTCGCCGTACCGCGCAAGGGCGGCCTCGAACCTGTTTTCCATGGGAATCACCCGGGTGCCCGACACATACTTATCCGCCAGGTAGAGGATTTCCGCTTCGCCGATCCGGCCGTCTTTCCTGACAGCGATATCGGTGTGTGAGGCGATGACATCCCCTGTGCGGTCAAATCCCAATGCGGCAAGCCACCTGGCGCCGACCTCGGCGTGGCGGGGGCGGCCTTTGGCGATGTCGTGGAGCATGGCCGCCGCATGCACCAACCCGACATCGACCCCGCTACCGGCCCTTACGAACGCCGATGCGACGGCGCCGGCTACCTGCGCCACCTTGCGGCAGTGGCCGAAGACTTCCTCCGAAACCGGATGGAATTCCCGCAGGATCACGTTGCACTCGACCGCACTCGGCACCTCCATGTGCTCCCAGCGCCTCAGGGCCTCTTCATATTCGTCCGGCGTATCGATGTCGAACAGGATGTTGGCATCCGGCACGGCCACGTCGATGGCGAGAGCCCCGTTTTCGGCGAGGCAGGCTTTCAATCCCCCGCCACCCTGCCATTCGAGAATATCCGGTACGGTCGAAACGGGAATGAGCGGCGGATGGCCGCGTTTAGCCTGGAAGGTCGGGTAGATTATATGGTCCGGTGCGTCCGCAAAGCGGCGGATCAGTTCACGCAGGGTCCGGGGGCGCACCAGCGGAATGTCGACCGGAAGGACCAGGACCCCGGCACACGGCGAGCCGAGTCCGGTCAGACCGGTTTTCACCGAGGAAAACATGCCTGCCAGGTAGTGCCGGTTTTCCACGGTTTCAACCCCTGCCGCCTGCAGCAGCGGGGCCAGTTTTTCCCGATTGTGACCGGTTACGAAGCGAATGCTGTCGATGCCGCACTGCCGGAGAAGACGGATAATGCATTGGGCCGCCGGCAGGTCGCCCAGCGGCAGCAACGCCTTCTGCCTGCCTATGCGCGAAGACAGGCCTGCCGCCAGTACGACGGCGGTTAGCTTAAACGATGTCATCGGGTCCTTTCGCCGGCTTCAGCCGATGCCGTACTTTTTCATCTTGCGCCACAGGGTGGACTTGTCGATGTCCAGAAATGCGGCGGTTTTTCCGCGGTGCCCCTGGTGGCGTTTCAAGGCCGCCACGATGGCTTCCTTCTCCGCCTGGTGCAGGCGCAGCGCCGCGGGTGGTGTTTCGCTTTCACCCCGGGCCGCAACTGTTTTCTGCCATTCGATCTGCCTGATATCGGGGGCGAGATGGTCTGCTTCGATCGTGTCGCCCCGGCACAGCACGAAGGCGTATTCGATGATGTTCTCCAGTTCGCGGATGTTTCCCGGAAAAGGGTAGCGCATCAGGATTTTCAAGGCTTCGTTCGATATCCCCCTTATGTTTTTGGCTTTAAGCGCATTGAATTTTCGGATGAAGTTGCGGACCAGGAGGGGGATGTCCTCCCGGCGGTCTGCAAGGGGAGGGAGCTCGAGCCGGATGACATTGAGACGGTAGAACAGATCTTCCCGGAAGGTTCCCCGCGCCATGAGTGTCGAGAGGGTCCGGTTGGTCGAGGCGATAATGCGGGCATCGGTCTTTTGGGTGGCGGTGGCCCCCAGCGGTTCGTACTCCTTTTCCTGCAGCACCCGCAGCAGTTTTACCTGCAGGGCGGTGGAAATGTCGCCGATTTCATCCAGAAAAAGGGTGCCCCCGGCCGCCCGGGCAAAGCGGCCGGGCTTGTCTTTTTTTGCTTCGCTGAAAGCACCTTTGCGGTAGCCGAAGAGTTCCGACTCGAGCAGCGTGTCCGGAAGTGCCGCGCAGTTGACGGCCACGAACTCGCCAGCCTGGCCGCTGACATTGTGAATTGCCCTGGCAAACAGTTCCTTGCCGGACCCGCTGGGCCCCTCGATGAGGATGGTGCTTCCACTGACTGCGATGTCCGGCAGGATGTCGAAAATCTGCTGCATCTCATAGTTTTTACTGACGATATCCTCGAAACGATATTGGTTGTCTATCTTCTTTCGCAGGGTTTCCACGGTGGTCAGATCCCTGAAAATTTCAACCCCGCCGATGGTGTGCTCCCTGTCGTCCACGAGCACCGAGGTGCTCACGCTGGCGTCGATGCGTTCCCCCTCGCTGTTCAGAATATTGACCGATATGTTGATGCCCTGTTTTCCCGATGCCATGGTTTGTCCCAGCGCGCAGGATGTCTGGCATATATTGGCCCGGAATACATCGAAACACTTTTTCCCCAGCGCCTGTTTTTTGGACACGCCGGTGATGATTTCCGCGGCGCGGTTGAAATAGGTGATGTTGAAATCGAGATCGATGGTGAACACGCCGTCGGCAATGGAGTCCAAAATCGTTTCGTAGTGGGCTTTGGTGTCTGTTTTCATTCTTATACCTAACTCGAGCGATTTGCGGGTTTGCCGCAGATGCAAGGAAAAGGTCATTTCGCTGTATTTGAAACGCTCAATGTAAATCACAATATATTGCAATACTGCAAATAATTGCAACAATAAAATTGCAATAATGCAATTAATTGCGCCCGCCTCTGTGCCGTCAATTTTTATATCTAACTGAAATAAAATTAAAAAATAAAATATCGTTGATGTTCCCATTACTGGCACGGAAGATGCTGTTCTTAATGGCTGCATGACGGCAATTGGGTATCGATTGCAATGAGGGGCAACATGAAGCTGGCCATTCCGGTTTTTCATACAAAAATTTCCCCCAGGTTCGACGAGACGCAGGGATTTGTTCTTCTGGAGACAGAGGGCGGCAACGTCGTTTCCAGAGAGGAGCTGTCGACGAGGGGATGGTCGGAAATCGAAAAGATAAAGCAATTGCTGAATCTCGGTGTCGAGACGCTGATTTGTGGCGGCATCGACCGCTCTTCTTTGCAGTATTTGAGTTTCAATGGCGTTCATGTCTTTTCCTGGGTGACGGGTGAGATCGAAGATGCCGTAACCTGTTTCCTGGACGACCGCATGAAGCCCGGCATCATTTTGGGAGCGCAGGGCAAGATGACGGGGCGGTGGCAGTTTTGCAAGGGTAGGAATCACGTGTGCAACATGTTTCAGACCGGTTTTTACCATGCTGTTGAGGAGGTGAAGACGATGCCGAAAGGCGATGGAACAGGACCGCGCAGCCAGGGACCCCAGTCCGGAAGAGGTCGCGGCGGATGCAAGGGCGGTAAAGGCGGCCGCGGCCAGGGTAGAGGGCAGGGACGCGGGCAGGGCGCTGACACGGGCCAAGGGCCCAAGTCCGGAGGAGAGAAGGGAAGACGGTAAGCACGTGTTGGAATAAAGCGCCCGCATCGGGCTGGCCGGAGAGATTGGCTCGCGGCGAGCCGGGATGGTGCGCGAGGAAAAACAGACGAATGCCTGACGGGGGTGTGTAGCGCACCGTGAGGCGGAACATCCCCTGCGGCTTGCCGTAGCAAAGTGCAGGTCACGACCCTCGGGGCGTGCCTGCCGGAGGGGATCGAAATGGGATGCAGAGATGATGCGAACAATCGTTGCCGGCACGGCGTTGGCTGCCGCGTCGGCCTTCATAGAAACAATTAAAGCAAACAGCGTCAGGGTGCTGAGCCTGGACACTGCCGGGGAAGCGATTGCAGCGCTGTCAGCAGGGGGGTTCGACCTGCTGGTGGCGGCGGAAGATTTGGGGGACATGTCGGGGCTCGAACTGATCGAAGCCGTGGTCAAATCGAGCCCCATGCTCAACTGCGCCGTGGTGAGCTCGCTTTCGCCCGAAGACTATCATGAGGCCAGCGAGGGGTTGGGGATATTGATGCAGCTGCCCCCCGACCCCGGACCGGAGGAAGCCGTGGCACTGGTCAACCATCTGAAAAAGATTCGATCGTTCGGGGTGGGGCCATGATTATCAGCGTAGCAAGCGGTAAAGGCGGAACCGGCAAAACGACCGTGGCCACCAATCTTGCGGTTGCCATCGGCGAGGGCGTGCAGCTTATGGATTGCGACGTCGAAGAGCCCAATGCCCACTTGTTCGTTGCGCCGTCCATGGACCGATCGCGAACCGTTTTTACCATGGTGCCCGAAATCGACGAGCAAAAATGCACTCTGTGCCGCAAGTGTGTGGAGATCTGCCGTTTCAAGGTGATCGCCATTGCCGGCAAAACCATCCTGACGTTCCCGGAGCTTTGCCACAGCTGCGGCGGCTGTACGGCCGTGTGCCCCGAGGGGGCCGTTGCCGAGGGCCGACGTGAACTCGGGGAACTGGAGCAGGGATCGTTCCGGGCCGGGTATTTCGCCCACGGTCGCCTGCGGGTCGGTGAGGCCATGTCGCCCCCGCTGATCAGGGAAGTCAGATCACAGGCCAGACCGGACATGGTCAATATCATCGATGCCCCTCCCGGGACCTCCTGTCCGGTGATAGCGGCCATGAAGGATACGGATTTTGTGGTCATGGTCACGGAGCCAACCCCTTTCGGCCTCCACGATTTAAAACTGGCTGTCGAAGCGGTGAAACTGTTGAAGATACCCCACGGCCTGGTGATTAACCGCTCCGATATGGGCAATGACATGGTGAGGGCGTATGCGCAGGCGGAAAATCTTCCGATTCTGATGGAGATACCCTTTGATAGAAAGATCGCGGAGGCTTATTCCAGGGGCATCCTGATGGTGGATGCTCTGCCGGAGTGGCGGGAAAAGTTTAAAGGGCTGTTTGAGAGCATCACTTTTTATAGTTCTGTTGAGAAGACATGATACCACACATTGAAAATGTTAACCGGCTTAACTTACTGACGCTGAACGTTGTCAAAACACCTTTCCATTGGATATCCGCATTGATGAATACAAAGAAAGAAAAAATTCTTGCTTTAACTCCCTTCATCTTCCACCGGCGGCTGTTATGGAAACTTTGTTGCTATATGGAAACCTCACCGGCTGAGCCGGTGGCTTGTGAAGGGAGTTAAGCGCATGAAAGAGTTGGTCATTCTAAGCGGCAAGGGTGGAACCGGAAAGACGAGTCTGACGGCAGCTTTTGCCTCGATTGCCGAAAACAGCGTGCTTTGCGATGCGGATGTGGATGCCGCCGACCTGCACCTCCTGATGAACCCGGTCGTGCGGGAACGCATGGAATTTATGGGGGGCAACCTGGCCGCCATCGACCCCGGCAGATGCTCTCAGTGCGGCCAGTGCATCGATCTCTGCCGCTTCGACGCCATTTCCAGCGATTTCGTGGTCGATGAAATCGACTGTGAAGGCTGCGGCGTCTGTGTCGATTTCTGCCCCGAGCAGGCCATCGATTTTCCAATCAACAAATGCGGCGAGTGGTATATTTCCGAGACCCGCTTCGGTCCCATGGTGCATGCGAGGCTGGGCATTGCCGAGGAGAATTCCGGAAAGCTCGTGACCCTCGTTCGGCAGGAGGCCGGCAAACTGGCTGAATCCACAAAGCGGGAGTTGATTATTACGGACGGCCCCCCGGGTGTGGGTTGCCCGGTAATTGCTTCGGTGGGAGGGGCCACGGCCCTCCTGGTGGTCACGGAGCCGACGGTATCGGGAGTGCATGACATGCAGCGCCTGCTGGACCTCGCCGCTTATTTCAAGGTTCCCAGCATGGTTTGTGTGAACAAATACGACTTGAATCCGGAGCAGAGTGCGGCCATCAAGGAGCTGGCGGACGAAAAGGGCATACCGTATGTCGGTAACATCCCCTTCGATCCCCAGTTTGTCGAATCCATGGTTGCGGGCAAAACGGTTCTGGAGCATCGACCGGATGGTGAATTGGGCGCTATTGTCAAGCAAGTTTGGGCGAGTGTCCAGGGAGAAATGAACATTAACTGACAGGGAGAATTGGATCTATGCAAAACGGAAGGATAGCAGTCCCCTCGAACGGGGCAGGCGGCTTGGACGGTATGCGGGCAGGACACTTCGGACATTGTGATGTCTTTACCTGCATCGACGTCGAGGACGGTGAGATAAAGAATGTTTCCATTATTCAGAACGAGGAGCATGTTCAGGGCGGTTGCATGGTGCCGGTGAATCTTCTGGCAGGCCACAAGGTCAATGCCCTGATTGTGGGGGGCATCGGCATGCGGCCGCTGATGGGTTTCAAACAGGTGGGCATCGACGTGTACCACGATGCCGTAAGACCGGAGATACGGCCGGTGGTGGAAGATCTGATCGCCGGCAATCTGCCGGAGATTCGCAGCGATCAGGTGTGCGGCGGCGGTGGCGGTCGTATGGCGTCTTAATATGGAAGAGGGGAGCAGGAAATGAAAATTGCCGTTACATCTCAGGGAACGGATTTAGATGCACAGGTTGACCCCAGGTTCGGCCGCGCCAAGTATATTCTGATTATCGACATGGACGATGGCAATCTGGAAGTTCTGGACAACGCCGAAAATGTGAACGCCTTCAAGGGGGCGGGCATTCAGGCGGCAGCTAGCGTGGGCGACAGGGGGGCTGACGTGTTGCTGACAGGTTACTGCGGTCCCAACGCGTTCAAGACCCTGGCCGCGGCCGGGGTCAAAGTGGCCAATGACGCTTCCGGAACGGTCAGGGAGGCGGTGGCGGCTTTCGAGGAGGGCCGGTTGACCATCGCCGACGGGGCCAATGTGGATGGCCATTGGTAACAGACGGGCAGTAATGTCCCATAGGGGGAGTAGATGAGCTCATAGCTGCCAGGTCATCGTTCATGGCACGCTATCAGCTATGCGTTATGCGCTTTTTCCTCCTCGCCCCTGGGCCCCCATGCCTTCGGCTTTAGCGGAAGGTGATTGACTTTGATTATAAAACGTTATGAACCTCAACCTTGAGGTGAACCGTTTTCGACACCACCGGCAGAAATCTTCCCTCTCTGGAAACCAAAGCCAGATTCCCTCGCTGCCGGTGGTGTTGAAGTCCTCGAGTCGTTTTTCGGTCGGGACGGTATCTTCCCCCCGGTTGTCGATCAACCTTCGTTTGGACTATAGGTTATTAAAATTGATTTGTTATTTTGCATCCTTGTGGTTCAAAATGCATCAGGAAAAATGTGGTGCAGGGAGGGATGATGAACGACAGGGATTTTGATTTCTTTCGGGACCATTCGAGAAACTATCTCGAGATGGCCCTCACCAGGGATCGGCAGGAATCGATGGCCAACCCTGACGGCTACGGTCGACGAACCGGCGTCTGCGGGGACACCGTGGAAATATTCTTAAAGGTCGGGCAAGGCCGTGTGGAGAGCGTTTCCTACCAGTTGGACGGGTGCATCAACACGAATGCCTGCTGCAACACCGTCGCCGTGATGGCCGAAGGGAAGAGCATCGACAGCGCCTGGGGCATTACGCCGGAAAAAGTGATCGATTTTCTGGGGACACTCCCGCCGGAGAATGCCCACTGCGCCGAACTGGCTGTAGGGGCGTTGTACCTCGCGCTTGCCAACTGCAGGGAACTCGGCCGCCATCCCTGGAAAAAGGCATACAGCGTTCACCGGTGACCTGCATCGGGAGCGATGCGTCGACCACGGCTGTAAATCAATCAAGGAGGGGAGCATGGCGAATTTTTTGTTTGTGCTGAGTAAGGATGACAACCAAAAGGCGACGCGTTGTTTTCAGTTCGCCAAAATTGCCGCCGAGAAGGGGCATGACGTAAATTTGTTTTTCGTAGACGGCGGGGTTATGTGGGCCGACTCCACCAGGGATTTCAACACAGCGACCACCACCGGGGACTGCCCCAATGATTACCTGCCGTATATTGTGGAGAATGAAATCCCCATCGGCGTCTGAATCCCCTGTGCCAAGGCTCGTCAGGTTGACGAGAGCAATTTTTTCAGCAACATGGCACTGGATGGCGCCCCCCGTCTCATCGACCTTGCTGCGGAAGCAAGGGTGTTCAACTTTGACTGATAAGGAGAGATCATGAAAAAAGGAGAAAAGCTTGTCATCGTAGGGTGCAGTGGCTCAGGGGGGCCGGCTGCCATGCGCGCGCGCCAATTGATGCCCGATATCGACATAACGGTCATCCGCAAGGAAAAGTGTTTCATCGTCAGGTGAGCGCTTCCGCATGTGGTGGCCGGTCTGGCTGCCGGGGAATCGGTGATTATGCCCGACAAAATGCTTGAAAACGCCGGAATCAACGTTGTCAGAGACGAGGTGGACCAGGTGGATCCCAAGAGTCGACGCGTGATGACGACCGGTGGTAAAACGTTTGCATATGACAAATTGTACCTGGCCATGGGGGCCAGCCCCTTTATTCCGCCCATCGAGGGAAAGGACCTGAAGGGGGTCGTGGCATTGCGCGGCCTATCCGATGCTGAAAACATCAGAGCATACATGGCCGAAGAAAAACCCAGAAATATTATTTTCATCGGTGCGGGCTTTATCAGCATGGAAATTGCCTCGCTGATAGCGCAACACATGCCCTATAACTACAACATCAAGGTGATCGAACTCATGGACCGGCCGCTTCCACTGATGCTGGATAAAGAGATGGCGGAACTGGTCCAGTCCTATCTTGAGAAAAAGGGGATCGGTGTCCTGACCGGGAAGAAGGTGGAAAAACTGACCGGGCAGAATGGGAAAATCGCTGCCGTGGAACTGGCTTCCGGTGAAAAATTCGCTGCGGACCTGGTGTTTATGAACGTGGGCGTACGGCCCAACGGTAAGCTCGCCATGGACATGGGCCTTGAAATGGGCCAGTTCGGCATCAAGGTGAACGCCTATCAGGAAACGTCGGACCCCCACATCCTGGCAGGAGGCGACTGCGTCGAAAAGATCAATTTCATTACCCAGAAGCCAACGCCGGGGCAGCTTCGCGGGCCGGCGGTGCTCCAGGGACGCCTGGCAGCCAAACGGCTGGCCGGGTTCGACATTCCCTTTCCGGGCGTCGTGGACGCGGGCGGCTGCAAAATGTTCGATCTCACCATTACGGCCACCGGCCTTACCGAAGAACGCGCCGCCCAGGAGGGCATCGAAACCATTTGCTCCGTGGTCGATTCCCGCAGCAAGCACAACATGATACCGGGCACGCAACCATGGAAGATCAAATTGGTGTTCAACAAGCACAACCAGGAGCTGATCGGTGGACAGATCGTCAGCCGCGATGTGGGACCGGCAAGGGAAATCGATGCCGTTACCGCCTTTATCCTGGGCAGGAAGACCATTGCGGACCTGACCACGTTTACGTCCGCCTGCAATCCGGACATCTCGTCGGAACCGAGTGCCGAACCGATTACCATTGCGGCGGAACAAGCCCTGGGAAGACTGAGACCGTAACCTCGCCATATCTCAGATCGGACCCCTGGCTTATTTAATGACGTATCTCTACCCTGGTCCTTTGGGCCAGGGTAGAGATAGTTGGCTGTGACGGTAATAGGGGTAATAAAATTCCAAACACCAAATCCGAAATCTCATATTTGGGTTAACGTGTTTCTTGGGTTTATTGGGCTCATTGGGTTAGCGGTTTAACGACCCCAACCGTTCGTTTTTTTTAACCGCAGACAATCGCGGACACAAAAAAACTCAACGAACACAACAAACGCAATGAACAACACGCTTACAGGGTGAAACCTGTGCCGAGCCCTGCGAGCGGGGGTATCTACGTGAACCTTATGGTTGCATAAACAGTCTGGCAAGCGTATATTGTAATTCACCCTTGGGCTGAGCGTTTCAAATAATAGGAATCGATTAAGGAGGCCGGCGTGTATGCATTGAATTTCGACCCCGCCATCTGTGAATCGTGCGACACCTGCGACTGCCTGATGAAGTGCCAGTACATGCACTTTGACCTTGCGGAGGCCAGGCAGGAGAAGGCCAACATCAACAACGGCGGGCCATCGCGGGTGTTGACCGAATGCGCCACTTGCTATGCCTGTGAAGAGTACTGCCCCAACGACAACCATCCTTTTTACCTGATCGTCGAGCGCCAGGAAGCGTTGGGCATCCTGCCTTCGCCTGCGCCCATCACCCGCCAGCAGATTCTGATGATGAAGCCCAGGGGAACCATTATTCCGGAGAAGGTCAGCCCCCCGGTGATCGACATGTGCTATTTCCCCCCGCTGACCGCAGGCATAAAGGAACCGCTTTATGAAAATCCATCCGTCATCGTGGGGAGTGATATCTTCTGCAACATCATGTGGCTGCATTTTGCCCGCAACTCCGTTATCAGAGAGCGGCTTCCCAGGGTCATAGACAATATATGGCAGTATTATTTGCGGGACAGCGGTGTCGAGGAGCTGATCTGCTTTCACGACGAATGCTATGCAACCTTCAGCCACCTGGCGCCGGCATTTAATATCGATGTGCCTTTTCGGCCTGTGCATGTGTTCGAGTATATAGCCGGCAGGCTGGAAACGCTGAAAGACAGGATTACGCCGCTCAATGCAAAGGTGGCCTACCAGCGCCCCTGCTCGAACCGGCTGATACCGGAAACGCAGCACTGGGTGGATGACATTTTTGAAAAAATAGGGGCTGAAAGGGTGGCGCGCAGGTACGACCGGGAAAATGCGCTGTGCTGCGGTCAGGTTCTGAGGGCCCATCAAAGGGATGACACGGCCGACGACCTGCAGGCCCGCAACCTGGGCGATATGAAGGCGACGGGGGCGGCTTACTGCGTCTTCAACTGCCCCGCCTGCATGATGACCCTCGCGGAACCCGCCGCTGAACAGGGGTTGTTTCCCATTCACCTGAGTGACCTCTGCCAACACGCACTGACGTCGTCATGACCGGGACGCAACAGGAGGGGAGGCCTATGACCGAAATGTACGCTAGACTCGTGGAGATCGTCGGCTCGGGATTCGTGTCCGATGCTCCGGAGGAAAAGTATATCTATGCCATGGATCCCGGAACCATGCCGGCCTGCGAACCGGACATGGTGGTCATGCCGGGGAGTACGGCCGAGGTCCGGAAGATCGTGCTGGCCGCCAATGAATTCCATGTGCCTCTGATTCCGCTGGGAGCGGGACTGGTGCTTTCAGGATTGTCCCGGGCCTTGAAAGGCGGCGTCATCGTGGACATGAAAAGGATGAACCGCATTCTGGAAGTCAATGCCGTGAGCCGTTATGCACTGGTGGAAGCAGGAACATCCCAGGGGATGCTCAAGGCCCACCTGCAAAAGCACTATCCGGGCCTCAAGCATTCGATGCCGGATGCCCCTCCGGCTGCGACCATCGCAGGGAATATATGCATACACGGGTCCGGTCACCTCTCGCACGTGGGTGGATTTCATTCCGAGATGCTCAACGGTTTGGAAGTGGTGCTGCCCACCGGTGAAATTGTCAACATCGGTTCCTGCGCCACCTCCCCGTACTGGTTTGCCAGGGCCCCGCTGCCGGACCTGGCAGGGCTTTTTCTGGGATGGGCCGGAACGACGGGCATCATAACCAAGCTGTCCATAAAGCTGTATCCCAACCATCCCATCAACGATGTGGGCGTGTTCGTCTGCGAGGATGCCGATCTTATGCCGGATATTTTGAACCGATTGACGGGTGCGCAGCTCGCGGAGGACATCACCACCTGGATGACGCCCAAACCGGACTGGGCCGAGGGCTTCCTGCATTGTAATGTCAATTACGGCGCCGGGTCCAAGGAGGAGCTCGTCTGGAAACGCAACTTGATTCGATCGGCGGTGGCCGGCTATATCGATGACAAGACCGGGGGCTTTCTGCCGCTGCCGGCGATGATGAAGAAGAGATTCCTGGAGGTTCCCGCCACGCAGCTTTCCCGGTTTGCGGACGTCCGCAAAGGCGGGGGGTTCGAATATGTGGGCGCCATCATGCCGGTGGAATTTTTCCCCGATGCCTATGCCTTAGGCCTGGAAGTCGCCCGCCAAACGGGCGTGAGCTACTCCATGGGCTGCCGTGTGGTCGGCGTCAATCACTGCATGATGTTTTTCTATGCCTATGCCTTCAACCGGGCGGACGCCGCCGATGTGGCCAGGGCCCAGGAAGCGCTGGGGGAAACCAACAAGCGGGTCGTGGCGATGGGCGGTATTCCCTGGAAAGCCGAGGAACCCGCCCAGAAGGAGATTCTCAGCAAGATGGATCCCAACATGTTCGCCATGATGAACCGGGTGCGGGAGACACTGGATCCCAACGGTATCATGAATCCCGGGAACTGGGAGGCTGGCGTATGAAACATGCCGAAATTCTGCACAGGTGTTTCCGGTGCGGCTACTGCAAGCTGCCGGGAAACTACATTGACTTCAACTGCCCGGCGTATGCGGCGTTCCGGTTCGAGACCTATTCCCCGGGCGGACGTATGTGGCTTCTCCGGGCCTGGCTGGAAGATAAAATCGGGCCTTCGGACCGGTTTCAGGAAATACTGTTCTCCTGCACGGCATGTGGCAACTGTGTGGAACAGTGCACCATGACAAAAATAAAAGATGAGCTTCTCGACGCGTTTACTGCCGGTAAGGAAGAACTGGCCGGTCAGGGCAAAGTGCCTCCACCCGTTCGCGACTGCCTGACAAAACTTCAAAAATATGGAAATCCTTACGGGTTGGCGAAAAAGAAACGCACCGGCTGGGTTGCTGACAGCGGTGTCGAGTCGTTTTCCAACCAGGAGTATCTGTTTTTCCCCGGCGATGTGGGAGCTTTTGACAGCCGGGGGCAGGAGATCACCCGTTCGGTGGCCTTGCTGCTGAAACGGGCCGGCGTGTCTTTCGGCATCCTGGGAGAAGGAGAGGTCTCCGACGGGAATGAAGCCAGGGCAATGGGTGAATACGATTTGTTCCAAATGCTGGCCGAAGATAACATCCGCAGCTTCGATTCCGCCGGCGTGAAAAAGATCATCGCCCTCTCCCCCCATGGGTTCAATGCCTTGAAAAATGAGTACCCGGCGCTGGGAGGCACTTACCGGGTTTATCACTACACCCAGATCCTGGAGAAGCATGCCCATGGGTTGACGTTCGAGGAGGGGCTGCCGCCGATCCAGGTCACATACCACGACCCCTGCTATCTGGGCCGCCACAACCGGGAGTACGAGGCGCCCCGAAGATTTCTGTCGACTCTCCCCGGGGTTAAACTCTGCGAAATGGACCGCGCAAGAAGGGATGCTTTTTGCTGCGGTGGCGGCGGCGGCAACCTTTTCACCGATGTCATCGGAAACGGACCGGAGTCACCGGCGCGCAGGCGTGCGGCCGAGGCCGCCGAAACCGGCGCAGAAATCCTGGCCGTGAGCTGTCCGTCGTGCGCCGTCATGCTGGAGGACGCCGTCAAAGCGGCCAACCTGGAAAACCGGCTCCAGGTGCGGGAGATTTCCGAAATCGCCCACGAAAGATTGATTGACTCCAAGGTATCATGAGAGGCCCTACCAATGTAAAAAATGACTGGTGGCGATAATAAGCTCATACATTATCTTGTATGTGCTAACCCATAATTTGTTCAAAATTTGGATCAGCATGTAAATATCTACCGACTCGTTTTATCGTCAATATGTTGGCCTCCCCTAAGTGAAAGATACCATTGACAAGATATGGTAATCAACACCTCCGACCGGCACTATCCGACAGTTACGTGATCCATTAATTTGGGGTATAATGGTAGAGCCCATACCATAGGCCGAGAATAATGCTATCATTTTGACCAGGAACCGATCAAAGTCAATGACAGATGCCCGATAGGGCTGGTGCATTGGATTGGGCATATGTTCAAGTTTGCATAGGTATGACGTAATACAGAACGGCGAAGAAATGAAGGATGCTGCCAGCTAATACAAATATGTGCCAGACCGCATGATTAAATTTGAGGTTCTTCCAACGATAGAAAATAATTCCGGAGGTATAGGCGAGCCCGCCCAATAGGAGCAAAATGAGTCCGCCTGTAGCCACAGATGAAATTAGCGGTTTAATTGCCACCAGGACTGTCCAGCCCATTCCAATATATAATACCAGAGACACTACCCGCCATCTCTCCATTCGGCCTATCTGAATAGCTGTACCGATAAACGCAAGGCACCATACAACAGCAAAAAGCGACCATCCCCATGGACCACGAAGATTCACGAGCGTAAAGGGAGTGTATGTGCCAGCAATAAGCATGTAAATGGCAGAGTGATCGAGGATCTGGAAAATATTTTTAGTCCGGGGATCCTGAATGCTGTGGTAAAGGGTTGAAGCCGTGTAAAGGAGAATCAATGTAAAACCGTACACACTGACGCTGATAACATGCCAGGGATTGCCATAGATGCCGGCAAAGGTAGCGAGGATGCCTAAGGCACCAACCGCGAGAACAATGCCTATGCCATGGGTTATGCTGTTAGCGACCTCTTCTTTGATGCTATATCTCTTGGTGGTCGATTCCATATGCTTTGATGCTAATTCTATTTACCGTTAAAAAGATAATCACAGAGGTAACTTTTAGCCTGGAATCGCATCAAAGTGTTAGATTATTGTTTCGGTTACAATTGTTTTACAATGTGAAAAACTTAATGCTCCCATTATAACGAGAAAATCGGTTTTTAGCCGCATACAATATGTTGTGTATGTAATATTTTAAGGGGGTTAGGCCACTAAATCATAAAGTCCAAACGCATTAGAATTCTCCTAATTTGGCGTAATCTACATAAATGAAAGCGATAATCCAATTATCATTAGCGTTTGTAGTCTTTTCTTTTAAATATCAATTTATATTTATTCGCTTGCAAAAGTTAAAATACTGGCTTATATTCTTACCAGTAAAAACGTAATAATATTGGAGTAGAATAATGCCAAGAATTGGAACTACCAAAATGTCTTCAAAAGGGCAGGTCGTAATACCAGAAGATATCAGGAACCAATTGAAGCTCAAAACTGGCGATCAATTTGTCGTTGTTGGAGATAAAGACACGGTGGTTTTAAAGGCCATCTCACCACCACCCGTGGACGAATTCGAGTATTTATTGAAATATGCTCGTCAGCAAGCAAGAAAAGTGGGGCTGAAACGCTCAGATATTAAAAAGGCTGTTGCTAAGGTTCGGGGAAAGAATTGAGAATCGTTCTCGATACCAATGTTTTTATATCTGGTGTATTCTTCAGTGGGCCTCCTTATGATATTCTAAAGGCCTGGATAGATGAACGAATTCAGATAGTAATATCATCTGAGATTTTACAAGAATATCAGCGCGTCGGTGAAGAACTCCAGTACCGATATCCTGAAATTAAAATAATACCCATCCTCAAGTCTTTTTCAAAAAATGCGATATTGATTTCAGCCCCTAGTTTGCCTCACCAGGTTTGTGTGGACCCTGATGATGATAAATTTCTTGCATGTGCCGTTGCAGGTAATGCAGAATTGATTATCAGTGGAGACAGGCATTTATTAGATATAAATGATTTTCAGAGTATCAAAATTATCAAACCCCGAATGTTTCTAGACGAATACCTATAATCCTCAAGAAAATATCAGGATATAGCCACAATAGCACAGCAGCAAAACCACATGATCCTATCTCAGGGTGCAGGAGCATCCATTCCTGAAAAACATCTAAATTCGAAAGTTACCCCACCACAACATGTAGTTTTTTCCCTATATATTTCAATAGTATACGTTATAAACACGGCTCTTTCGCCCCGGGGTGGAAGGCTCTTTTCTCCTGGGCAAAAACTTTATGCGCTGTTTGTTTGGCGGACTAAAAACTCCTTCTGGATTCTTAGCGAAATTCCTCGCACTTTGGCACCTCGCTATCGCTTGGATTTTTGTTTTACCTATCTAACTATACTGAATAATGACCATAACAGACTATTAATAAGAGAAAAATGATACGTTCAGTTTGAAGGTGACCGGATAGGCAAAAAAATTATTCTTGACACATTTGCTCTCATAAAGTTAACTATATGAAACCCTATAAAACTATAAGAAACTCTGCGACTGAGCAATGGAGCAACCCATGGATCCGTTCAGCGTCGCCAAGGCGATTAAAAATCTCAGGAAGGAAAAGGGCTATAGTCTCAACAGGCTGGCCTCACTGTCCGGCCTCTCGAAAGGATATCTATCCAAAATCGAAAACGGCATCAATGTCCCCACTATTACCACCATGGCCAGAATTGCCACCGCCCTGGAAGTGGAGGTGACCTTTTTTTTTATGCAGCAAGGGGCAAGCAGCCGGAACCGGAAGATGGTGATTGTCCGCAGTGACGAAAGAAAGGAAATCAACATCAAGAGTCCGGAAAGCGTCGTTAGAAAACGGTGGCCGCTTGCAAGTCAGAAATATGACCGGCATATGCATCCATATATCATCGAAGTGCCGGTCGAGCCGACTAATCTGTATCAGTTCGAAGGCCAGGAGTTTTATTACATGCTCGATGGCAGTATTGAAATGACCTATGACGGGGAAACGTTTGTTTTCGATGAGGGTGATTCCGTGTACATCGATTGCGACCTTCCATATTCCGGACGGAGTATGGGGCCGGGGCCTGCCAGGGTGCTTGTGGTAGTCTACCATATGGGGCCCAAAGAAAATAAGGCATAAAGGGCATCATAAATCATATTTTTTAGTTAGTTCATGTAAAATTTAAAATAAGATAGGGCAATAAACAACCAAAGGAGAAAAGCAGATGATAAGATCAAGCAGCGGTGGGATAGACACTGTCCGGTTTTTAAAGGACAGTGACATGCAGAAGATTCATGAGCAGGCGCTATACCTGTTGGAGAATACCGGCATCGGCATCGAGCACCAGGTAGGCATGGAGATGCTCGAAAATACCGGCGCTGTTGTGGATTACGACAAGAAAACAGCCCGCTTTTCAGCGTCGCTGGTGGAAAAGTGCCTGGCATCCGTACCCCGTAAAATCACCCTGGCCGGCAGAAATCCGGAGCGAGACCTGATCCTGGAACCAGGCGGCACCATTCGGACCCGCAATACCGGCGGGATGACCCAGATACACGACCTTGAAACCGGGGAAATCAGAGAATCCGTTCTTTCTGACACGGCCGACTTTGCCAGGCTCTTGGACGGACTGGACAACATCGATTTCATTGCGCCTCTATATGCGGCCGACGTGCCCCTTGAAATCCTGGAGCTCCAGGTGCTGGAAACCATGATGTGCAATACGGACAAGCATATCAACATCCGGGCTCTAGACAAAAGGACCTTTCCCTATCTTATCAAGATGGGCGAGATCGTGGCCGGCGGTAAGGAAGCTTTGAAAAAGCGACCGGTCATCAGCATTCTCGAAGCACCCATTTCCCCGCTGGTATTCCCCGATGTTTTTGTTGATTCGCTCCTTTTAGGCGGGGAGGCCGGAATACCAATCGAAATCTGTTCTATGCCCAACGTGGGCGGAACCGGACCGATTACCCTGGCGGGATCGCTGCTGCTATCGACGGTCGAACACCTGGCGACCATTGTCATTTCACAGACGGGTTGTCCGGGGGCGCCCCTAGTCTGGGCATCGCGCTTCCCGGCCCTGGACATGAAGACCGGCAACACTGGCATGCTCACGGAGGGTGCCCTGGTGTCGGCGGCGGCCGCCCAGTTGGCATCGGAACACTACAACCTAATCTGCGACCTGCACGGCCCGGCCACCAATGCTGTCAACCCGGAAGGCGAGTCCGTCTTCGAAGAGTGCATCGGTGCGTTCGTGACGGGCTTTGCTGGGCGCCCGGCCGTTCTGTGCGGTGCAGGCGGGATGGAGCTGGGCATTGCCACCAGCTTCGAGCAGCTGGTCATCTCCAATGAGATTTATGCGGTGTTCCGCAGAGTACTGGAAGGATTTGTTGTCAATGACGATACGCTGGGCATGGATGCCATCGCTCAGGCGGGGATCGGTGGCAATTACCTGGGAGAACAGCACACCCTCGACCACCTGCGCAGCGAACGGTTGAATTCCGACCTGCTGAAACCGAAAACAAGGGCCAAGTGGCTCGAAGAGGGCTCTAAAAGCCTGGTTGACCTGGCCCGTGAAAAAGCACGCGCCATCCTGGCGGAGCACAAACCGGCGCGCCTGGACGACGCCACCCTGGCAAGCCTCAAAGCACTTGTCAAGAAGGCACAAAATGAATTCACCGGCTAAGCAAGAGACAGGTAAAACGCACTCTTTCCACAGATAGGAATTGGCGAAAATAGATAAAGGAGAGAACAAGATGAAAGCGATCGTACTTGGCGGTTGCGGGGCCGTCGGCAGCAATGCCGTTAAAACCCTGGTGAAGACGGAGACCTTTGCGGAGGTGGTTATCGGAGATTTCAACGAGGGAAAAGCCTCAGAAATGGTCGCCCAGTTAGGCGGTAAACTGTCCTTCGTCAAAATGGATGCCACCGACAGGGCCAGCATCGCAACGGCTATCGATGGTTGTGACTTGGTTGTGAATTGTGTCGGCCCATTTTACAGCACCGTTGAAAATATTCTTGCGACGGTTATCGAAGCGGGCATCGATTATGTGGATGTGTGTGATGATCCCGATGTGACGCTCAAGATTCTGGAACTAGACAGGAAGGCCAAGGACGCAGGTATTCTGGCCTTGATCGGCATGGGGGCGTCTCCCGGCATCACCAACCTTTTGGGCAAACTGATCGCCGAAGATTTCCTGGACGAAACCAATTCTATCGACATTTTTCACACCCACGGCGGAGAGTCCATCGAAGGGGAAGGCGTCATCGGGCACCGTTTCCACTGCATGAGCATCGACATTCCCATGTATCTGGACGGGGAGCTGAAATACGTAAAGTATTTCGAAAAGGACGGCATGGCCCTGCGGCAGCTGTTCGACTTTCCGGTGATCGGCAAAAATATACCGGTGTTTCCCTATCCCCACCCGGAGCAATTGACCATGCCGGAGTATATCAAGCTCAAACAGGTTACCAACAAAGGATCCGTCCTGCCCATTCCTTATTACGAGCTGACCTCGGAATTATGTCGCATGGGTTTTGCGGACGATGAACCGCTGATGGTCAAGGGGCATACGGTGAAACCTTACGACTTTGCCGTTGCCTATATCATTCGGGAACGCAAGCGCATTCTCGAAGAGACGGGGTTCGGTTCCCAGCGGGGCGCCATGAGCGTGGTCGTCAAGGGAAGCAAAGGTGACAAACCACAGGAATACAGAGTGCATATAGTTTCGTCGGATAAGGCGCTGGGCGAGGGCACCGGCATTCCGGCCGCCGTGGGGGCCATCCTGCTGGGTCAGGGGAAATTGTCCGGCAAGGGTGTTCTACCGCCGGAGGCCTGTGTCGATCCCAAGGAATTCATCGAGGTGGTCAAGCCACTGATGGACATGACCGAGCAGGCCGACGGCAAAGTAGCCGACAGCAGCATCATTTTCGAGCATGTGGATGAGACGGGCAACGTTACAGTACTCGATTTTTAGTGGGGGATATAAAAGTAGATTGCCAGGGGTCAGAAATCCGGCACAGTAGAGAGTAAGGGAGTGTACCAAGTGGGCAAACAAGATGACTTTTACCCGGACTGGACGACCAGGGCCCCTGAAAAAGGCACCTACCGGTCCATATTCAAATGGGGTGCTCCTGATCGCTTCAAACACCCCAATGCAGGTTTTTACAGTCTTTTAAAAGACGAACTCGGGTTGACGGATGCCGACTTTCAAGAGAAGCGCAACCAGGGAAATGGCCGGGTGCAATGCGACATCCCCATAAGCCTGAACACGGATCAGGTTCAACACTTCAAACAGATTGTCGGCGAAGACAACGTTGCCATGGACGACTACTCCAGGGTGAAATACTCACATGGTAAAACCGCCGAGGAGATCATGAAACTGCGGCGGGAGATCGTCGGCGATTTGGCCGACCTGGTGGTGCAACCCAGGAACAAGAGGGATGTCCGGGATATCATCTCTTATTGCCATGCTCAGAAAATAGCACTGTATGCCCGGGGGGGCGGCTCCTCGGTCACCATGGGGTTCAAGTGCACCCGGGGCGGCATCTGCCTGGATTTGAGCAGGTACATGAACAAGGTTTTGGAACTGAACGAGACCAACCACACGGCCACGGTCGAATCGGGCATCCTTGGCCCCCAATACGAACACGCGCTCAATCATGCGCCGGCCCAAATGAGGGCCAAAAGGCGCTATACCTGCGGGCATTTCCCCCAGTCCTTCGAGTATTCCTCCGTCGGGGGCTGGATTGCCGCCCTGGGTTCCGGACAGCAGTCCACTTATTACGGCGACATGTATGACCTTGTCGTCAGCCAGGAATATGTCACCCCGGTGGGTGAATTCAAAACTCTGGATTTCCCGGCCACAGCCACCGGCCCCAAGGTGAACGACATCATGAAGGGCAGCGAGGGGGCTTTCGGGGTTCTGGTGAGCGCGACACTGAAAATATTCAGGTACATGCCGGAAAACCGGCAGCGTTTCGCCTTTGTGTTTCCCGATTGGCAAGCGGCCGTTGACGGCACAAGGGAAGTCTGCCAGGGGGAATTTGGGATGCCCTCGGTGTTCAGGATTTCCGACCCGGAAGAGACGGAGATCGCCCTGCGTTTGTACGGGATCGAGGGCACGGTCATAGACAAGGGCATCGTGCTACGCGGATACAAACCGGGCAAACGGTGCATCCTGGTGGGTCAGGCCGAAGGGGCCCTTTCCTATGCGAAAAATGTAAAAAAGAACATCAAGAAGGTGTGCCGGGCCCACAAGGCCATGTACATCGGCGGTTACCCCATGAAAAACTGGGAACACGGCAGGTATGCCGATCCTTACATGCGCGAGGATCTGGACGACTACGGCGTTATGGTCGACACACTTGAGTCGAGTGTCGCTTGGGACAATCTCCACCGCCTGTATGAGGGTGTCAGGGAGTATATTAAATCCAGGGAGCATACGGTTTGCATGACCCATGCCTCCCATTTCTATCCCCAGGGGACGAACCTATATTTTATCTTCATTTCTCGCATGGAAGACATAGAGGATTACCGGCAGTTCCAAAGCGGCATTATCGAACGCATAGCGGCATACGGCGGATCCCTGAGCCACCATCACGGTGTGGGCAAGATGATCGGTCCCTGGATGACAAAACACCTGGGGGATCAGCAGATGAATGTTCTGAGGGCTGTTAAAAACCATTTCGACCCTCACGGCATCATGAATCCGGGGGGCACCTTGGGGCTATGAAAATTCAAGGTTTCGAGGGAACAACACATAGCCGATAGTGTATAGTTCATCGTCTACTATCAGCTATGAACTTTCTGCTGATCACTCTTGCGAAAAGGAGGGTACATGAACAGTAAGGTTCAGGAAAAGTACATTCTCGCAGTCGATCACGGGTCTACGGGCTTGAAAACGTCCCTTTTCTCGACTTCCGGAAAGAGTATCGATTTCGAATTCGAGCCGACGCCCATCACCATACTGCCGGAAGGCGGGGCTGAACAGGATCCCGAAGAGTGGTGGCAGGCAACCATCAAAACGTGCCGCCGGCTGGTGGAAAAAAAGAGCGTACCGGCTGAGGACATCGTGGCCATCGGTGTGTCCAGCACTTTTTCCAGCACCGTCGCAGTGGGCAGGAACAGGAAGCCGTTGATGAATGCGCTGACCTGGGCGGACAGCCGCGGTGCGAAGTATGTTCGGAAGATCATGGGTGGGGCCATTGAAATCGGAGGGTACAGCCTGACAAATCTCCTAACCTGGATTCCCAAGACCGCCGGTGCACCGGCCCTGTCTGGAAAAGACGACATCGCCCATGTGCTCTACATTAAAAATGCCCACCCGGAAATCTATGCGAACACGCACATGTTTCTGGGCAGCAAGGACTACCTCAACCTGAGATTGTCAGGTGAATTTGCCTCTTCCCCGGACTCCATGACCCTGTTTTGGGTGGTGAACATCAAGGACATTGACAACCTGGATTACGATGACCGGTTGATCCGCAAGCTTGATATCGACCTTGGCAAACTGCCCCCCCTGAAGCAGGCGACCGACATATTAGGGAACGTCCGGCCGGAGGTAGCCGATGAAATTGGCATCAAGCGGGATGTGAAGGTCGTGGTCGGTTCTCCGGACCTGCAGTCGGCCGGTGTCGGGGCGGGCACGGTGGAGGATTACCAGGGACACATATATATCGGTACCGGGTCCTGGATCCATTGCGTGGTGCCCTACAAAAAAGCCGATGTTTTCCATCAGATTGCCACTTTTCCGCACGCCGTTCCAGGTAAATACTACACCGCCAATGCACAGGACATTGCCGGCGGAAACCTGGCATTTTTGAAATCAAACCTGATTTATTATCAGAACGAATTGAACATTCAACGGCCCTCCGATTATCCAGACAACATCTACGACACCTTCAACAAGATTGTCGAAGGTGTCGAGCCGGGTGCCGGGAAACTGATCTACACCCCCTGGCTGCACGGGGAAAGAACGCCGGTGGACATCAATTCCCTGCGCGGCGGTTTTCACAACATGTCCATTTCCGCCACAATGAGTCACATGATCCGAGCCGTGTACGAGGGCGTGGCATTTAATACCAGGTGGATGCTTTACTATGTGGAGAAATTTATTAAAAGAAAAATGGAATCTTTGTTGCTGGTCGGGGGAGGCGGTAATTCAGATGTCTGGTGCCAGATTTTCGCCGATGTGCTAGACAGAGAAATCAGGCAGATTGAGGATCCGATTCAGTGCAATGGCCGGGGGGCTGCGTTTTTAGCTGCCATCGCCCTGGGTTATCAAACGGTTGCGGATCTTCCCCGACTGGTGAAGTGTACCGCCACCTACAGCCCCAATTCCGATAACCGAAAAATCTATGATGAATTGTATGACGCATTTCTGACCATATATAAAAACAATAAAAAATTGTATAAACGGTTGAACCGTCAATAGGGAAAGGGGAGACGTATGAATACGAAACTTGAAGACGAAACCCGGGGGCATGAATCGAAATCATCAGGCTATAAATGGATAGTTTTTGGGGTCATGTTTGCCATCATGGGGATCGTCCTCGGAGCCAACTGGATGGTCATGCCGGTACTGTTCACGCAGATGTCCGAAACCACCGGCATTGCCTTGTCGGCATTTCAGACCATCTGGGCACTGATTCCGCTCGCCGGTATTCTTATATGCCTGCCCGCCGGCCTGTTGGCCGACAAATTGGGTGTCTACTGGGTAATCGGTACATCTTTGATACTCTGTACCGTGTTTGGCTCCCTGCGAGGGGCGTTTTCCTCTTATGCCGGTATTGCCGCCGCCACTTTTCTATGGGGGGGATCATCTTATGTATTCATGGTCAACTACCCTAAAGTCATCGGTCAATGGTTTCCGCCGAACCAACTGGCGGCGATCAACGGACTGGTCATGGCTGCCTATTCCATCGGGGCCGCTGTGGGCATGTCCATATCCGGCACGATGATTTCTACAGCCGTGGGCGGCTGGCAGAACACCTATCACTTCTGGGCGGCCCTGACGGGATTGTGTACGATTCTCTGGTTTGTGCTGGTCAAAGAAAAGCGGGATGCCGCTTCGGATATGGGGAAAAGTCAGGAAGCCATAGCAGCCGAAGCCAGTATCGGATCCTTGAGCATGGTCGGCAATATTCTGAAAATCAGGGATTCATGGTATCTGATCGCTATTTTTTCTCTGTTGATGGGTGGCTGGATAGGCCTCACGGGCTTATTCCCCAGCATGATGGAGCAATTGGGGTGGCCCCGGGCGGATGCCAACAATTCCATGGCGGTAGCGACAGTGGCCATGATTGTCGGCTGTGCGATTTTGCCCACGCTGTCGGACTGGATCGGCAAGCGACGATGGATTTTTTCAGTTTCCATGATGTTATGCGGATTGGCGACCGTGATGATGTTTCTCGCTGTTAAAACACCTGGCAATTCCATGTTGTGGGTATCTCTGACGGTTTTGGGTTTCATGGCCGGTGCCATGCCCATCATTCTGGCGATACCCGTTGAATTGAAAGCCATCGGTATCGGCCTGGCTGGTACGGCGGTCGGGCTCATGAACATGGGCAGCAACATCACCGGATTCCTCTTTCCCCTGGCCGGGATGTCCATGTTAAACATCGAGCCCATCTGGTCGGGTCTATTGTTCGGTGGTGTTGGTTTTGTGCTGGCGGGCCTCCTGGCGCTGATGCTTACGGAAACGGGAGCAAAAGCCAGGTCGAAACCCTGACCCGAAAGGGAAGCTGAATGTTAAAGACACGCAATGGCGGCATCAAAAGTGTTCGGTTTTTAACGAATGCGGACTTTTTGAAAATTCATGAACAATCCCTTTGCCTGCTGCAGGAAAAAGGGGTCGGGATTACACATGAATCTGCGCTAAAAAACCTGGCGGACTGCGGTGCAAATGTCAATTTTCAGACCAAGAACGTCACCATCAGTGCTGGCCTTGTTGAACAGGCTCTCAAGACAGTACCCCGTGAAATAACCATGGCTGCAAGAAGTCAGGAGCGGGATATCGTCCTGGAACCCGGCGGAAAAATGTATACCAGGAATTCGGGGGGCATGACCCAGATCGTGGATATTGAATCCGGAGAGATAAGAGATGCGGTGCTTTCCGATACAGAAGATTTTACAAGGCTTGCAGATGCGTTAGAGCATATCAATGTGGTGGCCCCTCTATACCCTAGTGATATGCCGCTGGAAATTTTAGAGCTGTATACGCTGAAAGCCATGTTCAAGCACACGGACAAGCATATAAGCGTGCGGGCACTGAATCCGGGGACCTTTCCTTTCATTGTAGAGATGGCCGGAGCTGTTGCCGGTGGTAGTGAGAAATTAAGAAAGCGGCCGATTATCAGTATACTGGACTCCCCCATATCCCCATTGTCTTTTCCCGATATTTTCGTAGACGCCTTGTACACAGGCGGTGAATACGGGATCCCGGTGGAAGCATGCTCCACACCGAATATCGGGGCCACCGGCCCCATAACTCTGGCCGGCTCCCTGCTGCTGGCCAATGTCGAACAATTGGCCACCATCGTTATCTCACAGTTGGCCCACCCTGGTGCACCCCTTATATGGGCACCGAGGTTCCCCGCAATGGATATGTCCACCGGCATTACGGGCATGCTGACGGAGGGTGCCTTGATTTCAGCCGCGGCGGCACAAATGGCGGAGGAGTTCTATCGGCTGATCTGTGACTTTCATGGTCCGGCAACCAATGCCATCGTCGCTGGCTCGGAATCTGTTTTCCAGGAGTGCATCGCTGCATTCGTGACATCTTTTGCAGGCAGGCCGGCCTTATTGTGCGGGGCCGGGGCCTTGGAACTGGGGATCATTGCCAGTTTTGAAGATTTGGTTATCGCTGACGAACTTTTTGCTGTCTTGAAAAGGTCCATTGATGGCATCATCATCAATGAGGATACACTTGGGGCCGATGCAATAGCGGACGTCGGCATCGGGGGACATTATCTAGGCCACGAACACACGCTGAAACACCTCAGGGACAATCGTCTGAATTCATTCTTGTTGAAACCCAAAACCAGGGAACAGTGGGTTGAACAGGGCTCTCCATCGCTCGTCAAGAGGGCCGGTGATAAGGCGCGGGAGATATTGAAACATTACCAACCTGGAAAATTGGATGAGAGAACAGAAAAGGAACTTAACAACATCATCCATGCAGCCCACAAGGAATTATCCGATAATTAAGCAGGGGGTTTCAATGCCGTCGAAAAATGAATTTGATTATGATTATATAGTGATAGGTTCAGGCTTTGGGGGAAGTGTTTCTGCTTTGCGCCTGTCTGAAAAGGGGTACAAAGTGGCGGTCCTGGAAAAAGGGAAGCAATGGCAAAAAAAGATTTCCCCGAGACCAATTGGAATACGAAAAAATACATGTGGTTGCCTCAACTGGGTTGCTACGGTTACCAGATGCTGACGCAATTGAAGCACGTTCTCATATTTCATGGCGGGGGTGTGGGCGGTGGTAGTCTTGTTTATGCCAATCAACTGTTGATTCCACCGGATGAGGTCTTTGATCAGCCGGAATGGGGTCCGGGTGATTGGAAAGCCAACTTGATGCCGCATTATAATGAAGCCAAAAGGATTTTGGGTGCCAATCCGAGTCCACAGATTGGTATTGCCGACAAATACCTTCGCGAAGTGGGCATAGAAATGCGCGGTGAGGATACTTTTCATAAAAACGATGTCGGAATTTTTTTTTGGAACTCCGGATAAGACGGTTCCTGATCCCTATTTTGATGGTAGGGGACCAGATCGCACCGGCTGCACATTTTGTGGGTCTTGCATGGTCGGCTGCCCAGTCGGTGCAAAAAATACGCTGGACAAAAACCATCTGCATCTGGCTGACGGATTAGGCGCTCGAATTATCCCGGAAACTGAAGTGACTGGGGTTTTACCGCGCAACGGTGGATACGAGGTTTTGACCCGCAGATCAACGGGTGTCTTTCATCCTAAAAAAACTTATCGTGCCGGGGGGGTGATCTTCAGCGGGGGTGTTTTGGGATCGGTAAAACTTTTAATGAAATGCAAACAAAAAGGTTTGCTGCCGAAAATATCGGATCAATTGGGCAATTATGTACGCACCAACTCCGAAGCCCTTCTGGGTGTGAAATCAAAAGACAAGCATGTAGACTGGAATGATCAAATTGCCATTACCTCGGGCATTTATGCGGATGAAACGACCCATATTGAAATGGTTCGTTATAACAAGGGTTCCGATGTTCTGCTGGATCTTTTTACCGTTATGACCGGTGGTGGCGGAAAAATCCCGTGTCCTATGCGGTTTTTAGGAAATATTTTCAGGCACCCCATACGTTTTGTAAAGCTATTGTGGCCACTGGGGAAAGCGGCAACAACCACGGTTGTCCTGGTAATGCAGACCGATAAAAACTACCTAAAGCTTGACTACAAACCGCGGTGGTGGCGACTTGGCGGCTACAGCATGAATAGTAAGGTTCCGGATGGCTTAAAGCGAGCACCCGTCTATATACCTGTTGCCAACGAGGTTGCCGAACGCTTGTCTCGCAAGATGAATGGCATACCACTGAGCCTTTTGCCCGAAGCCGCATTCAATTCATCCACTACGGCGCATATCCTGGGCGGATGCTGTATGGCAGAATCGTCGGACAAAGGCGTAATTGGGTATAATGGAGAAGTGTTTAACTATCCAAATCTTTATGTTGTCGATGGTTCGGTGATACCAGCCAATTTGGGTGTAAATCCAAGCCTGACCATTACTGCGCTATCAGAGCATATTATGTCTCAGTTTCCTGAAAAAGAGTAAGGGGCATTTCACACATGTGCGTCTTTTAAATATTCCGAGCAAACAGTAAAGATTGGGTGATGGTTTTATGAAAGAGAAATATGTGCTTGCCTTTGATCACGGCACCTCGGGCATGAAGTCTGCCATTGTTGACAGCACGGGGCAGGTGCTGGATTTTGAGTTCAAGGATACCCCCCTCTATTTTTCCCCCAATGGAGGAGCAGAACAAGACCCACAAGATTGGTGGGAAGCGCTTTTACTGACTGCCAAAAAATTGGTGAAACGCAAATCAGTACCCCCTGATCAAATTGTGGCCATCGGTATTTCCAGTACATTTTCAAGTACCGTGTCAGTGGACAAAGATGGTAAGCATTTGATGAATTCCCTTACCTGGATGGATTCCAGGGGCGCACCCTTTATCCAGAAACATATTGCCGGATTTCCGGAAGTGAACGGACTGAATGTGTTTAAGGCTTTGAAGTGGATATCAAAAACTGCGGGAGCACCTTCTCCTTCCGGTAAGGATGACATAGCCCATGTCCTGCTGACCAAACACGAATTTCCCGAAGTGTATGAAAAAACCTTCATGTTTTTGCCGAGTAAAGACTATTTAAATCTACGGTTGACCGGTCAGTTTGCGGCATCATACGATTCCATGCATCTCTTTTGGGTGACCAACATAAAAAATATCAACAAGATGTATTATGATGACCGTCTGTTGAAACTGGCAGGCATCGAAAAGGATAAACTTCCCTCCATGAAACAGGCTACCGATATTCTCGGGACCGTTTCTGCAGCGGTGGCAGATGAGATCGGCATCAGCCGGGATGTAAAGGTGGTTATGGGATCACCGGACCACCAGTGCGCCTGTATCGGGTCTGGAGCTGTGAGGGACTTTGAAGGGCATTTATATATAGGGACATCTTCCTGGCTAGAGTGTATGGTTCCCTTTAAGAAGACCGATATTCTGCACTCTATTGCCTCCTTCCCTACGGCTATTCCGGGAAAATACCAGTGTGTCAATGAGCAGGACCTGGCTGGCGGCTGTTTAACTTTTCTTATGGATAACATTCTGTTTTATGATAGTCCTCAAATTCCTACGGTCGTTCCCGACGCCGCTTATGATGCCTTGAACAAGGTAGCTGAGCAAGTTCCGCCGGGCAGCGATAAACTGATTTTTACACCCTGGTTAAACGGTGAACGGACGCCGGTGGACGATACGCTGTTAAGGGGTGGTTTTCATAACATGTCCAAAACAACGAATCGTAATCATATGATTCGGGCTGTCTTGGAAGGTGTTGCCTATAATACACGCTGGATGCTTCACTATATAGAAAAATACATCGGCCGTCCCCTGAATCCCATTAGCATTATCGGCGGGGGGGCAAAATCGAGGATATGGTGTCAGATTTTCGCCGATGTTTTGCAGCGGGATATTCGACAAGTGAAAAATCCCATCCACGCGAATGCACGCGGAGCCGCCTTTATCGCAATGGCCGGGCTAGGTGAACTTACGTTTGAGGATGTCGCCAATCGGGTGCAATACGACGCCACGTTTACTCCCAATCCAGGCAATATCGAAATGTATAATGAATTGTATAAAGCCTTCATCAAGATTTACACCACGAACAAAAAGATTTACCAAAAACTGAACTGTCAATGACATTCAGTTCATGCAATAAAAGGGCGCGGTGATTAAATTACCCACTTGGCGTTTTTAAATCTTCAAGCTGAATTAAATTCCTTTTATCTAAAGTGCTCAGGATGAATGATGGTATATTCTGGTAGGTGATATCCCGTCAAAAAAGATGGAGATAGATGTCGTAGTAATTTGACATTTGGTTGGGTCTTCATTTGAAAATTCACAAGATAGCCCGACCTGCATGACAGCAACAAGCCGGGCCATAAGAAAGGAGGTATAAAGGAGGTGCACATGATATGGGCCCAAATTCCCATACCAATACAACATATAGTATGAATAGATAAAAATGTCAATAAAAATAAAAAATGAAACACACAATTAAGGACGGGAGTGTAGGGGAGAGCTTACAATATCTCTTCTGCCGATAGTATATAAACCTATTCAGGCATAACAACCGATAAACTCGCCGCAGTGATCGTTGAAAAACTCCAAAGCTTCATCAACAGAGTCAAACATGATCCAGTCGTGCTTAATAACTCTTTCACCCTGCATACGGATGCGTTCAATCTCCGTGTTCCCAAAATATTCAAAATGGTCTTGGTAATCTGTGTATATTTCCTGTGTTCTCATTTTTACCCTCCTTTTGCTGAATGATTGAGCTCAGATTACCATATGGGTTTGACAGATCCGGTCACAGTGTTGTAAATTTATTGATATTTTTACAGAGAACAAGCAGGCAAAATCATAAAAAGGGTTTCCTATGAACAAACTCGAAGTTATTCAGACCATTTGTGCTCAGAATGGCCTCTCCAAAGCCGAAGCGACAAGAATCGTATCTGTCTTTTTCGAGCAGATGTCAGCTGCATTGGAAAGAGGGGACCGCGTGGAGATCCGTGGTCTATGTTCTTTTTACGTTAAGGATTATCCGGGTTATTCTGGTAGAAACCCTAAGACGGGAGTAACCGTGGAGGTCGCGCCGAAAAAACTGCCATTTTTCAAGTGTGGAAAAGAACTGAAAGATCGGATGAATAAATGATGGTCGATAAAATTGCAGGAATTGTATTTGGCATGCTGGCCGTTGGCATTTATGCCTGGAAATTCAAGGAAACCCCTTTATGCCGGCCATGAATCATGATGCCTTTGGGATTAGGCGTCGGGTACGCTGTTTATTGGCTGGTTAAGAAGGTGGCGATAGGGTAGGGCGAAGAAGCCCCCATTCGTCAGAAACACTCAAATTCGAATATTACCCCACCACAATATCTAGTGGCTTCTCTATAAATATCAATAGGCTATCTTCAATCATATAATCAACTTCTATTAGGTCTCCAAAAAATTATAAAAATCTTTAGGTCTGACAACTTACGATCGGTTGCCATTTGCGTTTGTAATCTTTCTCACAGTAAAAAACTTTTCCGGAACAGGCTATGGATATGGCGATGAGAAAGTGGCAATGCGTTAAGTGGCGAATCTTACAGGAGGTCTCCGAGGCAAGTTAACCGGATCTGATTTCCTCAATCAGCTTATTAAAAGTACTTGATGTGTGGTGATAAAAGTTCAGCCAACCTTCACAAAAATGACTGACGCCACCGGTTTTCACTAAATAACCGCGGTGTTTTAAACAGTCGCCTTGGCACAAGTCAAGATAGACGCAGGATTTGCATTCTGTTGCCACTACTGATTTTTGACAGCCAAAGTCCTGGAAGATTGACGAAGAAAGGGCCTCTTCCCAGCTTGTGTCCATAATATTGCCAATTTTTAAATCCTGCCGGACAAAAAAATCACATGGAAAAATATCACCGTTGTGTTCCACCAGAAAATACTGACAGCAATTATTAGAGAGGCTGCAGGCCGTTATGGAACCATCATAACGTTTATTGAGAATATCATCAAAGTGGCGCACCGAAACTTTGTGAATATCATTCGGGTACCATGCGTCAAAAACCTCCAGTAGGAACCGTCCCCATTCAGGTCCGCTGATTGAATAGGGAAAAGGATTGCCTTTTGGGTCTAATTCCAGGCACGGGATGTATTGATGATAATAGAAACCTCGCTTTACAAGATACTGGTAAACCTCACGGGCATGTCTCACATTGGCCTGACTGACCACGGTAAGAATGTTTACGGCTACACCGAAGTGCTGCAACCTCCGGATTCCGTTGAGGACGATCGAGTGAGAGCCTTTACCGCCTGAAAATTTTCTGAATCGATTGTGTAATTCAGGGGGGCCATCGAGACTGCAACCTACCAGATAACAGTAGCTCGCTAAAAACTCTGCCAGGGTATTGTCAATGAGGGTTGCATTCGTCTGGAGGCCATTTGAAACCAGTGAGCCGGGGCGGGCATACTTATTCTGAAACCCGGCAACCTGTTTAAAAAATTCGACGCCCATCAGGAGGGGTTCACCGCCCTGCCATCCAAAGGTATAATTCGGTTGGTCGGTTTTCAGATAGGTTTTCACCAATTGCTCGAGCACGGTCTCAGGCATTCTGTGAGCTCTGGATTGAGGGTACAGTTTGCGCTTATCCAGGTAGAAACAGTAGTCACAGTTCATATTGCAGTCCGCAGAAGTTGGCTTTATTAAAAGGCTGAATGGCTTCACAGACGACACCTCAGATCAAAACGGATTCTCAATTGTTTTCTTGGTTTGTTTACCAACAGTCTCTGCATGGCGTAACAGGCGAAAACAGCATTTTGCGATGCAAAGCAAATGTCAATTAATCATTTCAGATCGGGAATCTAAACGCCCCTAATATTGAACTAAAAGCATTCAAACCGGCATGTTGCTATTTTTCAACGTGGAGCGATTGCCTTTTCAGGGATTTGACATCCATCCTGAGCTGGCGCATGCGGCTGTAGACACTGGTGCGATTCATCCCTAGAATTTCGGCTGCGCCACCCGTACCGCCGATCTGACCCTTGGTTTTCTTTATTACGAATTCAATGTATCGGCGCTGAAGGTTTCCCAAGGTTGGGAAATCCTCAAAAGGGTTCGTTGATTGGCCTCGCATGTCAACTGGGAGTGAAAATTCCAGTTGTTTATCCGTTGATAACAATACCGCCCTTTCGATAATATTCTGTAACTCCCTGACATTGCCCGGCCATTTGTATGTCCGCAGTATGGTTACCTGCTCTCCTGTTAATTTCAGATCGTGCCGGTTGTATTTCTTCGTGTAGCGATCAATGAAATGGTCGGCCAACAAAGCAATGTCCTCTTGCCGTTCCCGCAGAGGCGGTAAATGGATGGGAATGACGTTCAGCCGATAATACAAGTCCTCACGGAAACGGCTTTCAGCGATCTCTTTTTCGAGATCTCGGTTAGTGGCGGCGATCAATCGAAAATTCGAACGAATCGTACGCGTCCCGCCGAGGCGGTTAAACTCCTTCTCCTGAATGGCACGCAGCAGCTTTACCTGAGCCGGCAAGGGCAATTCACCGATCTCGTCTAAAAAAAGGGTGCCTTCATGCGCCATCTCGATTCGGCCCAATCTGCGCCGGTCGGCTCCGGTGAAGGCACCGCGTTCGTGACCAAACAATTCACTTTCCAGCAGGTTTTCAGGAATGGTGGTTGCATCCACGACGATAAAAGGCTTTTCTGAGCGCTGGCTGCTGCGGTGGATCCTGTAGGCCAGCAACTCTTTGCCGGTTCCGGTTTCCCCAGTGATCAATATCGTGGAATCGGTCCCTGCAATCTGATCGGTCACCTTCAGCAGATGCTTCATTTTCTCTGATTTTGCAACGATTTGACGCGAATCGCGCGCATCGTCGTGAGATTTCATGGAAACAAGAAGATTGCGCTCTTCCTCGATCCGGAGATGGTGTAAGCGGCGTTCGACAACCAGGTTGGTGTGGCGCGCAATGTCACGCATAATTTCCGGGTCCAGAAAATCGAAGGCATCCGAGAGGTAGGAGTTGTCAAAGTACATGACGCCGTGCACGGAACCACCGACCTCGACCGGTATACTCAACATGGAAAACACCCTCGGATAGCCCTTTTGGCGATCGCCTTCGGGCGATCTGCCCAACTGAGGCTGGTTTGTATGAAAGGCCTTCAGCACCATGGCCAGATTTGTTTTAAAGCTCTCATGTTCAATTTCTGCCGCCGGCAAATTACACGTCGCCCGCAACTTCGGCACGGCAGTGTACTTGCCGCCGGGAAACCAGAAAAGGGCACTGCGCTCGGCCCCGAACAATCGATTTGCCCGTGAGAGCACCCCTGCCAGGATTTCCTGTCTGGTTTCAATAGGGTAAAGCGATTCGATCATCTCGAGGTAGCTTTGCATGGTTTGTCTACGGCGGTGATCCGGGTCTAGCGGGCTCTCCTGATTTTCGAACAGATGCCTGAATTCGTCAGGAAAGAATTCCTCGGTATAACCACCCAGCAGGTGCCGGGCCTTTCTGGCAAGTTGTCTGGCTTTTTCGCGGTCACCGCACCTCAATTCAGTGCGGGCCATTTCAAGTATTGTTTTCGAGAGCTGGACGGGATCGCCGGATTGCTCCAGGTAGTGCATGCTCTGAACAAGGTCGTCCCTAATCCCATCGATGTGCTCATTGTTCGATGATTTTTCGTGGGCTTTCAATCTAAAGGCAACGCCCTTTAAATGAACGTTGACACCCGTGAGTATGCGGTGCATTTCATCCGGAAAATGTATCTTGTCGGCTATTTGAAAACCCAGCCGGTGGAACTCATAATTCATTTCCAATATCCATGGAGAAGCATATTGCCGGATGATGCCGGCCTGGGTGCTTTTCTTGACAGCACTGTTGCTAGCTCGACAGGCTTTCTCCATGCGCCCCTCGAGAAAATGGTGCAGGGTAAACCCACCCCGGGCTAAATGCACACCCAGTGCGTTGCCACATCCCAGGGCTTCTTCAAGGGCCTCCTCTAGATTATTTAAACCCTCTTTTTGCTTGCGCAGCAAAATGAGCACGGTACCCAGGGTGGCTTGGATGGTGGAAGCCAGCGCCGTATCCGATCGATCCTTGGCCAGGCGCCACTGGTAGTCAAGGTTTCCAATGGCGCGGTGAAACTGACCCAGGTACACGGCACAGTAGCCGGTCAGAAAAGGCGCTGTGGGATGGGTCAAAACGCCCCATTTGGCTGTCCCGAAGGCCTGTTCCGCTTTTTCAAAGTGCTCGATGGCCTTTTTGTGGAGCCCCTTGGTAAAGTATAAAAGACCGAGAAAAAGGGCGGATTGGCCTAGAATGTCGTCGTCGCCCAGTTCATGAATTTCCTCAAAGCCCATGGACAGGGCTACTATTGCCTCATCCCGGCGGTTGGAAAAATAATAGAGCCGGCCCAGATGTAAATTGAGAAGGGCATGGGAGCGCTGATCGCCCATTTTTTGGGTAACCTCACCGGCGCTGTTCAGATATGTTACAATTTCGCCAAACCCGTACCCCAGGGAAAAAAGCATATTGGAAAGCTCAAGCACACTGGAAACAAACATTCTGTTTGCAACATCTTGGGCGCGTATTGGATACAAATGCTCTACAGCGGCCTGAAGGTAAACCCGCGACGTTTCGAAATCATTATTGTTAAACGCTGCATGGGCTAACCCTATTTCGTACTCAGCTGCCTCCCGTCTGCGGCCCGTTCTGGTGAGCAGGGTCAGCATCTCTTCGGGCCCGACATTTTCATGCATCTGCTTCAGATAGAGATTGTCGACCATGTCGTTCAGGGAGCTCTTTCCATTCAATGCGATCAGATGGTCTCGGATGTCATCCGGCAGGTCGGCAGATAAGGAAAAACAATTGTTCTTATCCTGACGCAGCCATCCGGCAGAGCGTCCCTTTTCAATCAGGTCAAAAAGCGGTCCTGGCAGAAGCGGCGCAAGCGCACCGGCTGTGTCTGCGGATACTGGTCCGCCAAAGGCCTCCAGGACGGCCAGAAACTGCCACTGATTATCGGTAAGTACCACGTTGGTGTTTTTCATAATCTATCCATTTATCGCATTGCCACCGCAGAGTCAACATGGTGATCGTATTGAGACACAGTTTGTTTTAATTAAGACTACCGGAGCGTGGAGCTATTTGAAAAGCTATTTAAACAATTGTAAACATTATAAAATAAATATTATCACACGATGGCATACCTCTTGCTGTTGATGCTATTACATCTGATTCTTTCAAAATCTCACCAGGTAATTTTTAAACGGACAACCTGAAAATGGCAGTTTTCAAAAACAGAGAGACCATGGAGATGGTGTACGAAGAAATCTGGGATCAGCTGATCCGCGAAACGGACATAGGCTTAAGAATGAAGAAAGCCGGCATTAACATCCTCTTCAGGTTTACCGATCCCGACATGGTGATGTACATCGATGAGAAAGGCGCTCTCTTTGGAGAAACGGCTGAAGCACAACGACCGGTCATTATGGAAAGCTTGAGCGGTGATACCGCCCACCGGTTCTGGCTGAACAAAATCGATATGACCAGGGCCCTGGCATCCCATCAGATTAAGGCCAAAGGCTCGGCCGTGAAAATGCTGCAGCTGTTGCCGCTGTTAAAGCCGGTAAAGGATATCTATCCGGTGTATTGCCGAAAATACAATCTACCCGTGGACTGACAGACGATTATTTTTTGTTAATCAATTGTTAAGGCCTCAAAACCGCTGGTGACAAATGGATGAGAAAAGCAGAAAATCCGCCAATACTTTCGAAAGCATCGCTAAATGGAGTGCTATTGGGGTGGTCCTGGCCATGGTTGCCTACCACGTAATCATCGTCTGGAAACCGTTGTTCGGATCCCAGATCAACCAGAACAACCACCTGGGTTTTTGTCTGGTACTGCTTTTTTTGCACTGGGCCATCATGGATACGCGCAAATGGTTGAAAATCATCTATCTGATATGCATCCCCTTAAGCTTGGGGCTGTTGACGTTCATGGCCATGGAAAACATGCGCCTGATGATGGAGGTAGGGTTTCCTGAAAACAAGGATATCGTTGTTGGTGTGCTGCTGATCATCCTGGTTTTGGCCGGCACCTGGAAGACCTTCGGTCCCATCTTCCCGGTCATGGTCATGGTGGCGCTGGCCTACACCTTCTGGGGCCATCTCATCCCCGGGGTGCTCAACCACCCCAAATTCGAGTTCGGCTACGTGGTGTCGAATTTGAGCACCGGATTTCAGGGCATCTACGGCATGCTCCTGGATGCCTCGGTCAACCTTTTATTTTTGCTGATCATCTTCGGGTCCATATTTGAAGCCACCGGTGTCACCGCCTTTTTTATGGAGTTGGGAAAATGGCTGGGCCGCAATCTGATCGGCGGAGCCGGGCAAACCGCCGTGTTTTCCTCTTCCTTCGTGGGAATGGTCAACGGTGCGGCAGCGGCCAATGTCGCCATCACCGGCGCCTATACGATACCGGTCATGAAAAAAGCCGGCTTCCGCAGCGAAACCGCGGCAGCCATCGAGGCCATGGCCTCCACCGGTGGGCAGCTGACCCCGCCGATCATGGGTATTGCCGTGTTTATCATGGCCAGTTTTATCGGGGTCAGCTACGGCGAGCTGATGTTCAAAGCGGTGCTGCCGGCGGTGTTCTATTATGCCCTGGCGGTTTTCGGGGTGATCATCATAGCCGCCCGCGAGAAAATACCCATGGGCACCGAGCAGATGGACAAACGCATCTTCCTGGCGGGTCTGCCGGTTTTTGTCGTTCCCATGGGCGTGTTGACCGCCATGCTGGTTTTGCACTTTTCCATCGGTTATTCGGCCCTTTTCGGAATCATTACCATTTTAGCCATATCCATGCTGCGCAGGATCACGCGGCCCGCCCTCAAGGTGCTGATACGCAACCTCGTGACCGGAGCGATCATGGCGGCCTCCATCGGCATCGCCTGCGGCTGCATCGGGATTTTCATCAAAAGCCTGACCCTGTCCGGTGCCATGACCAAACTGGCCCTGTTGGTCGGTGATATCAGCGGGGGACACCTTTTGCCGACCCTTTTTCTCACCATGATCCTGTCGATCGTGCTCAGCTCGTCCATGCCGACGGTCATCGCCTATATCGTGGTGGCTTTTGTGTCCGCACCGATACTAAAGGATTTGGGATTGCCTCAGCAGACGGCTCACTTTTTTGTGTTCTATTTTGCCATCCTGGCGGCGGTCACCCCGCCGATTGCCGGGGCGGCCATGGTCGGCTCCCAGATTGCCGGTTCCAGATACATGAAGGTGTCTTGGGAGAGTTTCAAGCTCGTGGGCCCGTTTTTTATCCTGCCCTATTTTACCATTAACAATCCCATCGTGTTTATGGAGTACCAGCAGCCCGTGCAGGCGATTGCCGTGCTGATCACCATGGTCATTGCACTGGGCGCCATGATGTGCCTGTTTCAGGGATATTGCTTCAGGTCCACCGGCAGGGCGGAAAAACTTTTTTTGATCACGGCAGCAGGTTGCGCGGTGCTGTTCGGGTTGTATCATCATCCAGCGCTGTTTGCCGGCGCTGCCTTGTCCGCAGCTGCTTTTCTGGCTTTTCAGCGGCGAAAGATCAGTGGAAAAATTTTAAATGCGAAACCTGCATGAAACCCAATGAGAGAGGAGAAAAAAATGAAGCGAAAACCAATTTTGGCTGTAATCCTGATCACTGCAATGGTTCTGGCGGTGCAATGGAATGCCGTTGGTGCTGAAACCAAAAAACCGGTGGATGTGACCATTTTGACCACACCGTTCGGTACGCCCATGTATAATATCGGGGCTGCCATGGAGCAGGTATTTAAAAAAACCGGTTCCTGGGTGCGTATCAAACACCAGGAAACACCCGGGGCCATGTATATGCTCAAATACTACAAAACCAACCAGCACAAAATGATATCCGGTGAAATGCCCTGGGCCATTACCGTAGGGGGTGCCTTGTCCATGGACTTCGTGGCCGAGGGCCGGCCGCCGCTGGATAAACTGGCCATTCCTAACTATCGTGCCATCATGGACGGTCCCGCTGCCATCGCCTTCTATGGCACCTTTGACCCGGAGATCAAGAGCCTGAAGGATATGGCCGGCAAGAAAATGGGGACGGTCGAACCGCCGCGTTTGTTTGCCGGAACGCTTGTCGAAGGGCCGCTATTCGATCATCTGGGTATCAACGATAAAATCGATTGGCAGCGCATCGGAACCACGGCGTCAAAAGACGGCATGCTCAATGGTTCCATCGATGCCATGCGGCTGCTGTTTATCGGCAAGCTTAAGGTGGCGGAAGACGGCAGCCTTTATATCCCGCAGATGTTTCCCTCTCCTGCGGCCATGGAGCTGATCGGGTCGGGAAAGACGTTTCATTTTCTGCCCATCGAACGTGAGTGGACCACCGCAGGTTTTGACTATTCCAGGGATGTCTATGTCTTGCCCTGCAGGATTAAAAAAGGTTCTTTTAAAACCGTTGACAAAGAATTCTGGGCCCAGGTCAGTCCATTGACCATCACCAGCATCGCCGAACTGCCCGATGACATTGTCGAGGAAATCATCCGGGTGGCCCATCAACACCATGCGGCATTCGGCAAAATCCACGCCATGCTGGGGTTTATGCCCGAAAACCCCTATCCTGTGGGCGCGCCGCAGCATCTGGTGCATCCCGGTGTGGTCAAAGCCATGAAAAAGTTGAACCTGCCCGTGCCCAAATTGAGGTAAAGGAGGAGCAAGATGAGCGGTTCCGAGCAATTCAAAGGCAAGATCGGACGCACCATAAAAGATTCGACGCCCTGGTGGCCTGCACCCAGGCGTCCGAAAGCGGGTAGTCCGAATGTGGTGGTCATCCTGCTGGACGATACCGGGTTCGGCCATTTCGGCTGCTATGGATCCACGATTGAGACGCCTAATTTCGACCGTCTGGCCGCGGGCGGGCTGCGCTACAACAACTTCCACACCACGGCGCTGTGCTCTCCCACAAGGGCCAGCCTGTTGACCGGGCGCAATCATCACACCGTGGGCATGCGCGCCCTGTCCAATTTTGACACCGGTTATCCCCACATGCGCGGTTGCATCTCACCGCATGCAGCCACCATCGCCGAAATTCTGCGTGAAGAGGGCTATGCCACCTTAGCTGTCGGCAAATGGCATCTGGCGCCCATGGAGGAAGCCTCAACCGCCGGACCGTTCGACAACTGGCCCTTGCAGCGCGGGTTCGACCGTTTTTACGGTTTTTTGCAGGGGGAAACCGATCAGTTTCATCCTGAGTTGACCTATGACAATCACCCGGTTGATCCGCCCTGCGGACCGGAAGAGGGCTACCACCTCAGTGAAGACCTTGTCGATCAGTCCATGGCCTTTATCCGCGATTCAACGTCCATTCGGCCGGATCGGCCCTTTTTTCTGTACCTGGCTTTCGGAGCCACCCATTCGCCGCATCAGGCCCCCCGGGAATTCATCGAAAAATATCGCGGCCGTTTTGATGAGGGCTGGGATGTCGTCCGTGAAAAATGGTACCGCAGGCAGATCGAAATGGGGGTCATTCCTGAAGATACGGAGCTGGCACCGCGCAATCCAGGGGTGCGTCCCTGGGATGCGCTTTCGGAAAACGAGAAGAAGTTTGCCCTGCGGCTCCAGGAAGCGTTTGCCGCCATGCTGGATCACACCGACCAGCAGGTTGGGCGGCTGATCGATTTTCTCGAAGAGATGCAACAAATCGACAACACCTTGATAGTACTGCTCTCGGATAACGGTGCCAGCCAGGAAGGCGGCCCCACCGGTGTGATGGACGAGTTCAGGTATTTCAATGGGGTGCCTGAAGACGTTGATGCCGTCCAGGATCGGCTGGATGAAATCGGCGGACCCCACAGCCATTCCAACATCCCCTGGGGTTGGGCCCAGACTGGAAATTCACCCCTCAAGTGGTACAAGCAAAACACCCACGGCGGCGGTGTCCGCGACCCCCTGATCATGCATTGGCCCGCACGCATTAAGGGCCACGGGGGGGTTCGCGGCCAATTCCACCATGTTTCGGACATCGTACCGACCATCCTGGAGATGTTGGATGTCGACCCGCCCGACACCTACCGCGGGTGTGAGCAGATGCCCATGACCGGGACATCCATGGCCTATAGCTTTGATGAGGCCAACGAGCCTACCCGCAAGCAGGTCCAATATTTCGAGATGTTCGGACACCGCGGTATCTGGGCCGACGGCTGGAAGGCCGTCACCTACCACCGGCCGGACACGCCCTTTAGTGACGATGAGTGGGAGCTTTACCATCTGACCGAAGATTTTTCCGAAAGCCGCAACCTGGCCGCCGAACATCCCGATAAACTGCGCGAAATGATCGACCTGTGGTGGGTTGAAGCCGGACGGCAGGGTGTGCTGCCCTTGGACGACCGTCGTTTTTTATTTCAATCCATGCGCCGTCCTGGCACACCGCATGAAAAGCGGCACTATACCTACTATCCTCCGCTCTCGCATGTGCCCTCGGATGTGGCGCCCACCCTGGGCAGCCGCACCTGGACCATGCGCGTCGAGGTTGATCGGCCGGATGCCTCCGTCCAGGGTGTCATCGCGGCCCAGGGGACCCAAAACGGCGGATACAGCTGGTATATCAAGGATAACAAAATGGTGTTCGACTACAATATTTTCACCGAACACCATGTGGTCCGTTCTGATACAGAGGTCCCCATCGGTCGGATCCCGCTTGAAATACGCTTCGTGCGCGATGGAGATACCGGAAAGATCACCCTGGTGATGGAAGGACAGGAATGCGGTACCATCCAGGTGCCTTATGTGATGCGCATGATCAGTTCCACGGGCCTCGATATCGGCAAAGACAGCCTGTCGCCGGTAACAAACGACTATGCGGCCCCATTTGCATTTGGCGGGAGAATCCGCAGGCTCGATGTCGTCCTGCACCGCTACCGCAGCCCCAAGGAAAAGCAGGAGGATGAAGACGTCAGGATGCGCACCGAAATGGCCAAACAATAGGCGGGCGGATGTCTGCTGTCTTCTACGAACCCAATAGGGAGGATGAGCATGGGAACCAAGCAAAACAGCAATGATTCAACATGGGAGGCCCACAAATCCATGTTTCGCCCAAGGGGCGTGCACATGGGGATGATGCAGTGCGATGCGGAATTGTGCACCCAGTGCGGGCTTTGTATCGAGAACTGCCCCTTCAGGGCCTGGGAAGCGGACGAAAGCAACATTCCCAGGTTGAGGCCGGGCTATGCCTGCTTCAGCTGCTACAACTGTATGGTGGCCTGTCCCACAGGGGCCATCTCGATTGTCACGCCCTACCAGGTGGACAAGGGGAGCTTTTATGAAACCCTGGGCGGCCCCCTGGAACCTAAAGAGCCCCTGGATCCCCTGGATGCCGAGGGCCAACCGGATGCGTGGACGACCGTGGAGAAGACCATTTTCGAAAGGCGCAGCGTGCGCAATTTCAAATCCAAGCCGGTTCCCGAGCATCTCGTGCGCAGGGTTCTGGAAGCCGGACGGTTCGCCCCCAGCAGCGGCAACTGCCAGCCCTGGAAATTCATCGTGATCACCGACCGGGAGTTGATCCAGCAGATCAACACGGTCTGTCTTCCGGTTTTCCAGATGCTGTACACCACCTACACCGACGACGATGCGGTCAAAAACCTGATCCCGCTTTATCTTCAGGATCCCCGGCCGGGGTCTTTCGACCCGCGGATCGTACTGGGCGGGATCGGCTCCATTGCCAAACAGGAAGCCCCCATGGTTCCGGATGCGCCGGTGCTGATTCTGGTGGTTTGTGACAAGCGCTCCATCGGCGGCCCCGATATCCAGGCCGGCATCTGCGGGCAGAACATGAACCTCGCCGCGCATTCGCTCGGTTTGGGGTTTTGCTGGATCGGTTTCACGCGGGTCATCGACAAAATCCCCGAGCTGAAGCAGCAGCTGGGAATCGAAGAACCCTGGGCAATCGCCACCAGCGCCGTCATCGGATATCCCAAGTTCAAGCAGAAAGGTATGGTTCCCCGGGAAAAGCGGCCGGTCACCTGGTTCCGTCCGGGACAGGCAGCGCCGGTCGTAGAACCGTAACCCATAACCGCAAAACGCAGGGACAAACCATGACACAGCAACCGCAATTCAGCTATATCAGCGAATTAATCGATCATCACGCCAGAGTGTTGGGCGACAACCCCTACCTTCTGTTCGAGGACCGCAGCATCGGATTTCACGAATACGCCGACTGGACGTGCAGGGCGGCCAACGGTCTCAGGGATCAGGGGGGGCGACCCGGCGACGGGATGGCCATTCTCATGGCCAACTGCCCCGAATACCTCTATCTGTTCTACGGCTTGCCGCGCAGCGGATTTTACACCGTGCCGATCAATGTTTCGCTCAAAGGTGACGGATTGGCGTATATCCTGAACCACTCGGATGTCAGATTCCTGGCAATCGACGATGTGCTGTACGACAAGTTGTCAGCCATTCAGGACCCCGTTGAACGGATTGAAAAGGTTTTCGTTCGCCGAACCACCGACCGTTCCCTGCCGTCAGGGACAACCGACCTTGAGGAGTTGCTGGCGGCATCCCCGGAAACACCGGCCCATACGGTCGATCCTGAGGCGATATCCCACCTGATGTACACCTCCGGCACGACCGGCTTTCCCAAAGGGGTGGTCAATCGTGCCGGAACCGGCCGCATTGAACGATTCATGGCCTTGGCCGAAATGATCTACCAACCGGATGATGTTCTTTATACCGCCTTGCCCCTGTTTCATGCCAACGCCCTGAGTTTGACAGCCGGTTTTGCCATGTGCCGGGGCGTGCCCATGGCCCTGGAGAAGCGTTTTTCCGCATCCGGTTTCTGGGATTCCATAAGGCGCCATGGCGGTACATCGTTCAACGCCCTGGGCGCCATGATCCCCATCCTGATGAAACAACCGGAAAAACCCGACGACGCCGACAACCCGGTGCGGCTGGTGGTGACGTCGGCCTGCCCGGCCAACCTCTGGCGCCCCTTTGAAAACCGTTTTGATGTAAAGATATGGGAAGTCTTCGGGGCGGTCGATGGCGGCGGCGCCCTCATATTCAATTTCGGGGACGCCCCGGTCGGATCGGTGGGCAAGATGGTCAGCGGGCACCCCTGGAAACTGGTAGACGATCAAGGCCGGGAAGTATTCCCTGGCCAGACCGGAGAATTGATAACCCAGGTCAACGACGAATCATCCAAAGGGGTAGAGTACTATAAGAACCCGGAAGCGTCGCAGAAAAAGGTACGCGACGGATGGGTGTTTCACGGAGATCTGTTTTACGCCGACCAAGACGGGAACCTTTTTTTTGTGGATCGCAAAAACGACTGCATGCGCAGAAGGGGTGAGAACATATCCTCTTTCGAGGTGGAGAACATCATCGAACGGCACCCCCAGGTAAGCGCCTGCGCCGCCTTTGGCGTGCCCTCGGACCTGGGTGAAGACGAGGTGATGGTGTGGGTCAAACCCGCCGACGACGTCGCACTGGACCTGGAAAGCCTGATGCAGCACTGTGTTGACAATATGGCCTATTTCATGGTTCCGCGCTATGTCGACGTTGTTGACGACATGCCCAGAACAGGCACGCTGCGGGTTCAAAAAGCCCGCATGAAGCAAAGGGGGGTCACCGATCGAACATGGGACCGGGAAAAAGAGATGCCGGATTTCAAGCTCAAGTGAGGAAGGAACAATGAACAACGACATTTACATCATCGGCGTGGGTATGATCAAGTTCGACAAGTATCTGGAGAAAAGCGTCAAAGATCTCACCGGGGAAGCCCTGCGCGAGGTCGTCAGAGACGCGGATATTCCCATGGACCACATCGAAGCCGCCTGGTTTTCAAACTGCACCTGGGGCATGTACGCGTTTCAACATTTTATTCGCGGGCAGGTGGCGCTTTCGCCCCACGGTCTTGACAGGGTTTCCATTATCAATGTTGAAAATGCATGTGCCAGCGGAAGCACTGCGCTGCATGCTGCCTGGACGGCCATTAAGGCCGGTCTGTATGACTGTACGCTGGCGATCGGCGTGGAAAAGCTCTACGACGAAGACCACGCAAAGGTAATGAAAGGGTTTATGGCCGGCACCGACGTGGAGGAAACCACGCGCCTGATCGAAAAAATCAAGCGTGAGCAAAAACAAGACGTCCCGAAAAACAATGCAGGCAAAAGCAAACCCGGCAAACATTCGGTGTTCATGGATTTCTACGCCCGCGGAGCGCGCATGCACATGGAGCAGTATGGCACCACCCAGCGCCAGCTGGCCGTCATCGCCGCCAAGGCCCACAACAACTCCACGCTGAATCCCCTGGCACAGTACACTTTCCCCATGACGGTGGATCAGGTCATGGCGGACAGGGAGGTGGCCTTCCCCCTGACCCGGGCCATGTGTGCGCCCGTCGGCGACGGGGCGGCGGCAGCCATCCTTTGCAGTGAGCGATATATGAAGGAGCA
>JAJDNW010000007.1 GCA_022340465.1 Deltaproteobacteria bacterium
CATGTTGCGAGCGTAGCGTTCGGGGATGATGCGGCGACCCAAAGCGGCAATATCCACCTCTCTCGGGGCCAGGCCGCATTCCCGGGCCAGTTTTTGCGTGTCGGCTGCGGACAGGGCTTTATAGTGACCGCCGTCGGGATAGGTTCTTGACGCCGCCGCTTTTTCAATTCCGCGGACTAGCTGCTCCTGCATGTCATCCTCCGCCCACGGGGGGGAAGATGCCCACCCGTTCGCCGCCCTCCAACCGGGCGTCCAGGTCTTTTTTCAAACCGTTTACAAAGATGAGCTTGGCTTTTTCCAGGGGGACGCCCAGTTGCCGCAGCAAATCTCTCACCGTGGCGCCGGGTGTAATGGGGTAGGTGTCCGCCGAAGGCGGGCTGAATTTCCGCAGGCTTGCAAAAAACCTGAGATCGATGGTTGCAGACATAGGGTCGTCCACTCCTCTGTTCGTTGCATGCAGATGTAAAAAAGATTCTAAATTCCAATTGACCAAATTTCAAACAAAATCATCGAAAACAATGCTCATGATCAACCTTGACCTGACAACCGTGAGGTTAACATCCGCCGCCGGGTTAAGCATGGTATAATATAAAACAGTATGCTATAGAATCAATCATTCTTCGGTTTACGGTGAAGATTCCCCTTAAGCTTGCTGCGGGGAGTGTTCAATTTCGATATTGGGATTTAGGGTTTATATCTGTATGCGGTATCCAAACAACACCCTTCCAGGGTGAAACCGGCGCAGGATCCTACGGTTCCTGACAGCTACCGTTTATTCGTGAAGAGGCTCCCATGGAAATCCCCTTTCAATTCGATCCCATGCTGGCATTCGGCTGTCTTTCCATCATGCTCCTTGTCGGTGTCGCCCTGCGCGCCCATGTCGGCTTTTTTCAGCATTTTCTGATACCGAGTTGTCTTATCGGCGGGGCTCTCGGACTGTTACTGGTCGCCCTGGGCGTTATCCGCTTTCAGGCTTCCGTGTGGGAGACCTTCGCCTACCACTTCTTCAACATTTCATTCATCTCCGTGGGGCTTTCCGCCGGCGCTGCTTCCCGGAAACAGTCAAGGGCCGACAGCCACTATTTAAAAGGCCCCCTGTGGATGTGCCTGATGCAGGCATGCAGTTTTTACCTGCAGGCAGCGGTCGGAGGACTGCTGGTGATCCTGTTCGGCCTCCTGGGGACGAACCTCTTTCCCACATTCGGGTTTCTGGTCCCCATGGGGTTCGAGGAGGGACCGGGACAGGCCCTTTCGTTCGGCAAGGTGTGGGAGGGGGCCGGGTTCGGGGACGGTGCCACCATCGGCCTCACCTTTGCGGCCGTGGGGTTTCTTTTCGCGTTTTGCGCAGGGGTTCCCCTGGCCAACTGGGGCCTTCGCAAGGGAGTTGCCAGCCAGGGGGGCGGACGCCTTTCCCGTGATTTCCTGCGGGGCATTTATGCCGAAGGGTGCGGCGAAGAGGCCGCCGGCAAGTTGACGACGCATTCGGCCAACATCGACACGCTTGCCTTTCACTTGGCCTTGATTGGATTGATTTACGGCCTGACCTACGCCTTCACCCTCGGCCTTGGCAAAGTCGTGGCGCTTTTCGCACCGGGTGTGGCTCCCATGCTCTGGGCATTTTTCTTTTTTTTCGGCATGGTCATAGCGTTCCTGGTAAGAATGACGATGAGAAAAATGGGCGCCGACTACCTTCTGGACGCAGGCATTCAACGGCGCATAACCGGCTGGTCGGTCGATTATCTGATCGTGGCAACCATCATGGCGATTCAGGTGGTGGTGGTCTGGAAGTATATCGTGCCGATATCGGTGATGGCCTTGAGCTGCGGCGTTTTGACCACCGTGACCGTTTTCTATTTCGGCAGCCGCCTGTGGGGTTACAACCTCGAGCGCACCGTGGCCATCTACGGCATGGTGACCGGCACGGTTTCCAGTGGGCTCCTGCTGCTGAGAATCACCGATCCGGAGTTCAAGACACCCGTAGCGGTGGAGCTGGGCATCGTAAACCTGTTTGCCCTTCCGGTGGTGATGGGTGGGAGCATCCTGGTGAATGCGCCGCTCTGGTGGAACTGGAGCGTAGGCCTGACGGTGGCCGTGTTTGCTTTCATTCTATTGGTGTCACTCGTGCTGCTAAAAATCCTGAAAATGGTGGGACCGCCCGGGTGGCGGTAGGACCCGGGGGGCAGCGGGTTAACGGGCTATTTGGGTTTATTGGGTGCGGTATACGGTGTATGGTGTAGGGTGCAAGGCGCAGGGGGGCCAAATCTCATAGGTCATAGCTGATAGCATGCCATGAGCTATGAGCTCATTCCTGGGATTCTTATAGGCAACCAATCAAAGACGGCTTTCAGGCGGAGATGGATGCATAAGACTACGGACGCACTAACCACGGGCTTCAGGCTCCAGGGTGGTCGGTATCTATGAAATCAGGGGGCTGAACTTCAGCGGCCAGATGACGAAGGGCGCAGGTCAGTTGGCCGGCAGGGATAAATCCCTGGACTACATAGCTTCAAGCGTTAGACGTTGTAGCGCAGGGTTTCAGCCCTGCCGGAAGCGTTGCTATACAAATTGTCAAACCGAAGCCCTTGCCGTTGGAAGAGGGATTTCCTTCCATTCCCCGTATGGAACGTTTAAATTAAACTAGCGACGAAGTCGCGTTACATTAAAAATGCGGAGTATTTTTCATAATGAAAGCAGCGGTGTATCGGAAAAATGAAGGCCTGGCGATCGAGGATGTCGCCATGCCGGAAATCGGGCCGCGGGACGTTCTTGTCAGGGTTGCCAACACCGGTTTCTGCGGATCGGACCACTCCATGCTCGAGAGCGGGAGTATTGCGGACGGCATCGTTTTAGGGCACGAGGTCAGCGGCACGGTCGCCGAAACGGGCAGGGAGGTTAGCGGGGATCTGGTCGCAAAGCGGGTCGTGATACGGCCCACCTTTTGCGGCGCATGCCGGGATTGCCGCATGGGGAAGCCCTATTTTTGCCAGGTGAACAGGCGTTCCATCGGCATCGGCGATCTGCCCGGGGGGTTTGCGGAATACGTCAAGGTGCTGCCCGATATGCTCATTCCCGTGCCCGACGGGGTCGATTCGCGCAACGCCGCTTTGGCGGAAGCCTTTGCGGCCTCCTACCACGGAATTGCATGCGCCGGCGGCAGCGGTGGATCGGCGTTGGTGCTGGGAGGCGGCACCATCGGCCTGGCCCTCGTACGCCTGCTCAAGCTGAAGGGCTTCGGCCCGGTGGCCCTGAGCGAACCCGTCGAGAAAAAGAGGGAGCTGGCCGTCGCTTTCGGAGCGGACGAGGCGATGGATCCCTTGGCGGGAAACCTGGGCGCATTCGTGTTCGAAAAGACCTCCGGAACCGGGTTCGAATACGTATTCGAATGCTCGGGCGTCGGGGACAACGTGCAGGCCGCCCTCGACTGCTGCGCCAGGGGCGGCGTCGTCTGTATCGTCAGTGTTATCATGAACCCGGTTTCGATGCTACCGGTGACGCTGAACTTCAAGGAGGTCCGCCTGACGGCTTCCTATTCCAATACCCACGAAGAGAATACCGCCTGTCTCGATTTGATGGCCCGGGGCCATCTGGACGGCCGTCCGCTGATTACAGACGTGATCTCTTTGGAGGAATTGCCCGGGGTGTATCGCCGGCGAATCCGTACGGGTGAAGCCTTGAAAGTGATGCTGGCCATCGGGGAGGAATTTTGAATACAGTTGCTTTTAACAGGGTCCTGGTTACCGGTGCGGCCGGATTCATCGGCTATCACCTGTCCCGGCGCTTGCTGGACGATGGGTGCGCCGTTACCGGAATCGACAACCTGAACGACTACTATGAGGTGACCCTCAAGGAAAGTCGCCTGGCGCGGCTGAAGGAAGAGAGCCGGTTTGCGTTCGTCAGGGACGACCTGTCCGATCGGGATGCCGTGAGCAGGCTGTTTGAAAAGCATACCTTCGATGTGGTCGTCAACCTGGCGGCTCAACCAGGCGTGCGCTATTCCCTGGTCAATCCCCGGGCCTACATCGACGCCAATGTCGTCGGCTTCGCGAATATCCTCGAGGCCTGCCGGCACGGCGGCGTGAAGCATCTGGTCTATGCCTCCTCGAGTTCGGTGTACGGAGCCAACCGGGAAATGCCCTTTTCGGTGCATCACAACGTCGACCATCCGGTTTCGCTGTATGCCGCCACTAAAAAAGCAAACGAACTGATGGCGCATTCCTACAGCCACCTTTACGGTCTGCCCTGCACCGGCCTGCGTTTTTTCACCGTCTACGGCCCCTGGGGGCGTCCTGACATGGCCTATTTTTCGTTTACCCGCTCCATACTGGCGCAAAAGACCATCCGGATCTTCAATCACGGTAAGATGCAGCGCGATTTTACCTACATAGACGATATTGTCGAAGGTGTGGTGCGGGTGATGCGCAGGCTTCCACAGCCCGATCCGTCCTGGAGCGGCCGGCACCCGGACCCGGGGACTTCCTATGCCCCTTTCAAGATTTACAATATCGGCAACCATCGTCCCGTAGCGTTGATGGATTTCGTGTCGGCCATCGAAGCGGCGTTGGGGACCGAGGCGAAAAAGGAGTTTGCGGAGATGCAGCCCGGGGATGTTCAGGATACCTACGCGGACGTGGAAGACCTTGCGCGTGACGTGGATTTCACGCCCCGGACGCCGCTTTCAAAGGGCATCGAGCGGTTTGTGGAGTGGTATCGCGACTACTATGGCGTTTGAGGTTTCAGGTGACTACGTGTTCGTCCATTACAAGTTCAAATGACGACAACACACGCACATCTCTCAGCAAGCCGTCGTTAACGTCCCGCGCAGCAAGGGGATAACGGCCATTTCGCGAAGTTTCAATCCGGTTTGCCGTTACGCGACACCCAAAAGTCACCAAGTGATATGTAATGAAAAAAATAAAACCGATCACGAAAACACGAAAGCACGAAAATTTTCATGGTTCTTTTCGTGTTTTTGTACTTTCGTGATGAATGATCTTTATCTTTTCTGGTTTATCCGGGTTGGGTGGTCCGGGGCGGTTTGTTTTCACAGGGATGAACTCCTTGACACCATTGCATAAAGTCGATGGCTATGCCGTGCAGGGCTTCAACCCTGCCGCATTTCGGCAATGAATTTTGCGGTCAGCTTCCCGGCGACGGGATGGCAATACACCCGGCCCTCGGCATCGACGCCGCGGATGTGACCATCGAACAGAAACCACTTGAGCATCTCCCTCCCGATTTCAAAACGGTCCGCGGATGGCGGGAGGTGTGAACGGTTGCAGGGTTCGGCCTCCGGGATCGGCATGCCGGCGCCGGTGAGTTGCAGAAGGAAGTTGGCCATGCGGCCCAGACGCAGCAGGGTGGCCGCTTCCAACCGGCTGGTGGTGTGATCCAATGGCAGCGCCGCAGAGCGGTACAGACTGGTGTGCGCCGGCAGCAAACGGTCGGCCTTGCAGCGGTTGTAATCGAGGCTGCCGGGGGCGGGGTAAAAGACGGAAACGCCGGCGAGCACCCGGTTGCGCCACAGATAAAGCAAGTCCTCCACCGATTGGAGCGGATCCTGATACGGAGCGCCCACGATGATGTAGCCGACGCAAGTCAGCCCGTTTTTCGTTGCCGGGGCCAGAAGTTCGTGGAACGCGCGGCGCACGTCCGGACGGTTGAAGCGTTTCAGCTGGCGCCCCGAGGTCGATCCCAGGGACAGGTTCAGGGTCCTGAACCCGGCATTTTTCATGAGCGGCAGCAGCTTTTCGTCGAGGGATGGCGGGAAGAGGCCGTTCATGGCCCGCA